>NZ_JBJDRI010000045.1:0-32097 GCF_044987425.1 Microbacterium sp. ZW T5_56
GTCCCCCTCCTCCGCCGAGGAGTCCCCCCTAGCAAGGGTCGTCAGCCGCGCCTCCGCAGCAAGGTGGCGCACACATACCCCGCGAGATTTCCATCGGTGGGCGAGAATCACCGCAACGCGCGGATTCTCGCCCACAGACGCCAGTCTCACGGTTCTGAGTGCCCGGCGGGACGCCAGGGAGAGTCCGCGCGTGGGCGCGCCACTCCGATTCCCGCGACGCTGTGCCGCGTCGCGACGCTGTGCCCGGTCGCGACGCTGTGCCCGGTCGCGACGCTGTGCCCGGTCGCGACGCTGTGCCCGGTCGCGACGGTGCGCCCGGTGGCGACGGTGTGGTCTCAGTTTCCGCGCTCATGAAGCCCGTTGGCTGCATGATCTCAGACCGGTCGCGTGATTGGTCTCGGGAACTGTCGCCAGGGTGGGATGTAGGTGCTAACCCTGAGACCACTGGGCGCGGCGGTCATCCCCGCGGATCTCAGCCAGCGGTGCGCAGTGCATGCCTCCACGGTCGTCGCACACCCCCGCGAGACTTCCGTCTGTGGGCGAGAATCACCGCAACGCGCCGATTCTCGCCCACAGACGGAAGTCTCACGGTCACTGTGTCGCGCGCTGGGGGCGGAGACGCGGGGGCAAGAGCCGGGGGGTCAGTACTCGGTGAAAGCCGGGGACTGGGCGTGCTGCGTTGCGCGGGCCGTGGCGTTCAGGCCGACGCACCACGTGGGGTAGACACGGAACCCGCGCTTGCCGGGACCGGCCGTGATCCCGAGGTCGGCGAGGTGTGACCGCGTGAAGCGGAACACGCCGCGCCTGTCGTTCTGCTCGACGAAGACGAGAAGTCCCGCCGCAGCATCGTCCTGCGGGAACGGCGCCGTCCGACCCGCGGAGTCACGACGCCAGAACGCGACGAACGCTCCGGGCTTCGTGGGCGTGTTCCTTGCCGTGCGGATATGCCAGGAACCGTCGGGAAGCTGAGCGATTCCCGTCTCGTAGTCGCTGTCCTGCGCCTCGGCCACGACATCGACCGCGACTCCGATCGAATCCGCATAGGACTGAAAAGCCGAGAATCGCACCCGCCAACGCTATGCGGCCGCGGGTCAGCTCTCGTTGAGCGCGGCGGCGTGGCGGTCCAGGAACTCGTACACCGCAACGGTGTCGATCCCGGTGGTGCTGCCGTCCGGCATCGCGGCGAGCAGCGACGAATTCAGCCGCGCACTCGGGAACGCCTGCCCACGCCAGTGGGCGGCCGCCTCGGCACGAGGTTCGCGGCAGCACGCCGGGTCGGGACACGTCGACGTCATGCGCCGGCGAGTGTCGCGCCCGCGGAACCAGCGGGAGTCGGCAAATCGGGTCCCCACGCTGAGGGAGAACTCGCCATTGCTGGCGCTCACGATCGCCGAGGTGCACCAGTAGGTGCCCACCGGCTTGTCGGTGAGCTGGTGGTACGGCGTGAGTCGATCCTCCACCTCGAAAACCTGGCGGGCACTCCACCAGCGACACACGCGCTGCCCCTCGACGGATCCGAGCGCGTCGGTCGGGAACTGCACGTCGTCGTTCTCGTACGCCTTCGAGATCACCCCGCTGGAGTGCACCTTCGTGAAGTGCACGGGAATTCCCAGATGGCGAGTGGCGAGATTCGTGAACCGATGCGCCGCGGTCTCATAGCTCACCGCGAAGTGGTCGCGGAGGTCCTCGACAGACAGCTCGCGCGCCGCCTTCGCCTCCTGGAGGTAGGGCACCGCGCTCGATTGCGGCACCATCAGCGCGCCGGCGAGGTAGTTGGTCTCGACCCGCTGTCGCAGCAGGTCCCCGTAGTCCTGCGGCTCCGGCTGGCCCAGCACGTGCGCGGCGAGGGCCTGGAGGAGGGCCGATCGCAGATCCGTGCCGCGCTGGTGCTGCGGCAGATAGATGCGTCCATGCCGCCGATCCGTGATGCTGCGCGTGCTGCCCGGAAGGTCATTGACGTAGTGAAGCGAGAACCCGAGGTGTGTGGCCAGCTCCCCCGTCTCGCGCTGCGACAGCGGACCACCGCGATGTCCAATGGCACCGAGCAGCTCCGCAGCCGATGCCTCGAGCTCCTCGTAGTAGTTGTCTCGGCGACGCTGCTGAGCCCGCAGCTCGGTGTTCGCGCGGCGAGCCTCTTCAGGCGTTGCGGCACGCTGCTCGTGCAGGCGGCCGAGTTCGTCGTGCAGGCGGAGGATCGTCTCGATCGCCTCGTCCCTGAGCGATCGACGAATGGGCAGCGCGTCCAGCCCGAGCGATCGAAACAGCGGTCCGCGCTGCGCCCGCTCGAGCGCGATCTCCAGCTCATCGCGGCGGGAGTGCGGTGCTGGCTCCAGCAGCGCATCGAGCGTGGTGCCGAGTGCCTTCGCCAGGCGCTGCAGCTCGACCAGCCGCAGCTCGCGCTTCCCGTTTTCGATCACCGACACCTGAGAGGCGGCACGATCGATCGCACGTCCCAGCTCCTCCACCGTCATCGAGCGTTCTCGGCGGAGCGCACGGATCCGGCGGCCGATGGTCAGTGAGTCGAGCATGTCTTCATCGTCGCCGTGCGCGCTTCGTTGCATCGCCATGACGACAGCATGACATGGCCGATCGTTCCGAAGCTCAGAAATCTGGTCGTATTTCTCCTCCGTTTTGGCCGGAGAAGGTCGAAAGTGCGGCGCAAGCTCGTCTCAGAACCACTCGCAGCACTCAGCGAAGGAGCCGACATGACCGAGTACGCAGCCCTCCCCGGCCAGCAGAACCAGACCGCCACCGACCTCGAGGCGGAGTGGATCACCGACCCCCGCTGGGCGGATGTTCGTCGCGACTACACCGCGGAGGACGTGGTCCGCCTTCGCGGTCCCGTCCGCGAGGAGGCCACGCTCGCCCGCCGCGGTGCGCAGAAGCTGTGGGAGCTGATCCAGCGCAACAACGACGACCCGGAGTCCTGGGTCTATGCGCTGGGCGCGCTCACCGGCAACCAGGCCGTGCAGCAGGTGCGCGCCGGACTGGAGGCGATCTATCTCTCCGGCTGGCAGGTCGCTGCCGACGCGAACCTCTCCGGGCAGACGTACCCCGACCAGAGCCTCTACCCCGCCAACTCCGTCCCCGCGGTCGTCCGCCGGATCAACAACGCACTCCTGCGCGCTGGCCAGATCGAGTTCGCCGAGACCGGCACCACCACCCGCGACTGGCAGGCACCCATCGTCGCCGACGCGGAGGCGGGATTCGGCGGACCGCTGAACGCCTACGAACTGATGCAGGGCATGATCGCCGCGGGCGCGGCGGGCGTGCACTGGGAGGACCAGCTCGCCAGTGAGAAGAAATGCGGTCACATGGGAGGCAAGGTCCTCGTGCCCACCTCCCAGCACATCCGGACCCTCAACGCGGCACGCCTCGCTGCAGACGTCGCCGGAGTGCCCAGCGTGATCATCGCCCGCACCGATGCGCTGGCTGCCACGCTTCTCACCAGCGACATCGACGACCGCGATCGTCCCTTCCTGACCGGCACCCGGACGGCGGAGGGCTTCTACGAGGTGACCGGAGGCATCGAGCCCGTCATCGCCCGCGGCCTCGCCTACGCGCCGTACGCGGACCTGCTGTGGGTGGAATCCAGCGAGCCCGATCTGGAGCTGGCTCGCCGCTTCGCCGAGGCGATCCACGCCGAGTTCCCGAACCAGAAGCTCGCCTACAACTGCTCCCCCAGCTTCAACTGGCGCCGCCACCTTGACGACGACACCATCGCGCGATTCCAGCGGGAGCTGTCGGCGATGGGGTACGCGTTCCAGTTCATCACTCTCGCCGGGTTCCACTCCCTGAACCACGGCATGTTCGAACTCGCCCTCGACTACAAGCAGCGCCAGATGTCGGCGTACGTCGAGCTGCAGGAGGCCGAGTTCGCCGCAGAGGCTCGTGGCTACACCGCGACCAAGCACCAGGCGGAGGTGGGCACCGGCTACTTCGACCGGATCGCCACCGCGCTGAACCCCGAGAGCGCGACACTCGCTCTCGTCGGCTCCACCGAATCCGCCCAGTTCCACTGATCCGCACGGATACAGAAAGGCCACGATCATGACCACCCACCCCCGTTTCGAAGTGCTGGGCGAGCTCGAGCCCCGTTTCAACGAGATCCTCACCCCCGAAGCCCTGGCGTTCCTCACCGCGCTGCACGACCAGTTCGCCGCACGTCGGCAGGACCGACTGCGCGAGCGATACGAGCGCCAGAAGGCGATCAACGCCGGCTACACGCCGACCTTCCGCGATTCCACGGCACCCGTCCGGGAGGAGCCGAGTTGGCGCGTGGCGGGCCCCGGACCGGGTCTGCAGGACCGGCGCGTGGAGATCACCGGACCCACCGATCGCAAGATGACCGTCAACGCCCTGAACTCGGGAGCACAGGTATGGCTCGCCGATCACGAGGATGCGACCAGCCCCACGTGGCACAACATCATCGGCGGTCAGGTCAATCTGTACGACGCGATCCGTCGCCAGATCGACTTCACGAGCGACGAGGGCAAGGAGTATCACCTCGGTGAGGAGACGCCCACGATCGTCTTCCGACCGCGTGGCTGGTTCCTCGGCGAGAAGCACTTCCGCTACACCACCACGGCCGGCCAGCAGGGCTCGGTCTCGGGTGCCCTGGTGGACTTCGGGCTCTACTTCTTCCACAACGCGAAGGAGCTGATCGCGCGCGGTCGCGGCCCGTACTTCTACCTGCCGAAGCTGGAGAGTTTGGAGGGTGCCCGTCTGTGGGACGACGTCTTCACCTTCAGCGAGAACTGGCTGGACCTGGCGCACGGCACCATCCGCGCCACCGTGCTCATCGAGACCATCACGGCGGCGTTCGAGATGGAGGAGATCCTCTACGAGCTGCGTGATCACTGCGCCGGCCTCAACGCGGGACGCTGGGACTACCTCTTCAGCATCATCAAGAACTTCCACTCCCGTGGGCGGTCCTTCCTGCTGCCGGATCGCTCCCAGATCACGATGACGGTGCCGTTCATGCGCGCCTACACGGACTTGCTGGTGCGCACATGCCACAAGCGCGGGGCATATGCCATCGGCGGCATGAGCGCGTTCATCCCGAACCGGCGCGATCCGCTGGTGACGGCGGAGGCGTTCGAGAAGGTTGCAGCCGACAAGCGCCGCGAAGCCGTGGATGGCTTCGATGGCACGTGGGTGGCGCACCCGGACCTCATCCCGGTGGCGCGCGCCGAGTTCGACGCGGCGATGGCCGGACGCACCGACCAGACGCATCGGCTGCGAGAGGACGTCTCCGTGCGCGCCGAGCAGCTGCTCGACCTGCGCATCGAGGGTGGTCATGTGACGCGCGACGGCATCCGTCAGAACGTCTCGGTGGCGCTGCGGTATCTGGATTCCTGGCTGCGGGGTACGGGTGCAGCGGCAATCGACAACCTCATGGAGGACGCCGCAACGGCGGAGATCAGTCGGGGTCAGCTCTGGCAGTGGATCCATCAGGGCGCGCTCACCGAAGACGGTCTTCCCATCGTCCGCGAGCGCGTGGAGTACACGATCGATCGCGTGCTCGCCGATCTGGACCGCTACCCGGATGACCGATTCGACGACGCCGCCGAGATCCTGCGAGAGCTGGTGCTCGGGGACGAGTTCCCGCTGTTCCTCACCGTCCACGCCTACGACCGTTTCCTCACCGACACCCCCGCGCGCGAACCCGCGTTCGTCGCCTGACGTCCCCTCCGAGGCCCTTCGTCTCTCCCCCGCGGCGAGACGAAGGGCCTCGGCGTGCATACACCGCATAGGCTGGAGGGGATGTCGAACACGACCCCGGGCGGGCTGCTGCACCTTGCAGCTGCCGCTGGCGCGCACCTGGAGAAGCGACGAACGGGTCGCTTCCGCCCGCAGGCCGACGCTCGCGCCGCCGCGGTGCTCATCCTGTTCGGACGCGCTCGTGACGACGACGAACGCGGGCTCGAGGAGCTCACCGCCGAGGATCTCGACGTCGTCCTGGAGGTGCGATCCGGTGCGCTGCGCGCGCACGCCGGCGAGGTCGCGTTTCCCGGTGGTGGTGCCGAGTCGGAGGACGCCGATATCGTGGCCACCGCGCTCCGAGAGGCGAACGAGGAGATCGGCGTCGAGGCTTCAGACGTGGAGATCCTCGCCGAGCTTCCCGAAGTCGGCACCGTGAGCGATTTCCGCGTGACGCCGGTGATCGGCTGGCGCGTCGCGCCGCGTCACTACGTCAGCGTCGATGAGGGCGAGACCGCCGACGTGCTGCGCGTGAGTGTGGCCTGGCTGCTGGATCCCGCCAACCGCTTCACCTCCGTGTACCGTCACCCGCTCGGCGCCTTCCACGGACCGGCCTGGGACCTGGACGGCGTCGTCCTCTGGGGCTTCACGGCGTTCCTGCTCAACGATCTGTTCGACGCCGCCGGATGGAGCATCCCGTGGGACGAGTCGTTGACGCGCGACCTGTAGAGCTCAGAAGATCAGCAGCTGCAGTGCGCCGACCACGGTGAGCACCAGCACGATGGTGTCAAAGGCCTGCTGCTTGATCCGACCGGCGATCCAGCGCCCGATGAGCGCGCCGATGATCACCGCGGGCGCGAGCACCAGATCCGTGAGCGCCACCTGCGGCGTCAGCAGGCCGAGGCCGAGCATGAACGGCACCTTCACCAGGTTCACGATTGCGAAGAACCAGGCCGCGGTGCCGAGGAAGGCCTGCACGGAGAAGCGCGCCGCTAGGAAGTAGAGCGACATCACCGGCCCGCCCGCGTTGGCCACCATCGTGGTGAATCCGCCGAGCAGGCCGTAACTCGAGGCGAGCGCGCGTCCGGTCCCCACCTCGACGGTGGCGGCTCGTCGCCGCAGCAGGGTGATGATCACCAACAGGAGCAGGATCGCACCGATCGCCTTGCGCACCCATCCGTCGGACGCCCACCACAGAAACAGGGCACCGAGCAGAATCCCCGCGACGACCGCAGGCGCGAGTTTGAGGATGGTGCGCCAGTCCGCGTGCCGGCGGTACATCGCGAGGGCCATCATGTCGCCGACGATGAGCAGCAACAGGAGCGCCGCGGTGGATGTCCGTGCGGGCAGCACGGTGGCGAACACGGCGACCATGAGGGTGCTGAGACCGGGGATGCCGGTCTTCGAGACACCGACGATGAGCGCTCCGAGCACGAGCAGCGCCCACGATCCGGCTTCCAGTTCCAGCACTCCCCCATCTTCCCCGATCCGCGACGGCGACGGCGACGGGACCTGCCCACCGCCGTCGCCGTGTCGACCTCAGCCGCGGCCGGCCGCCCCGCCACCCGCGACGCCGGTGAAGGCGAAGCGGAACCGGAGCGGTGCATCGGTGGGCACCAGGAACTCTGGGTGCGTGCGCGCGCCCCACGAGTTGTCGCCGGCGACGCCGCGACGCATCAGCGCCGGACGCAACACGGTGTGGCGTGTGGCCGGGAGCTCATGCGGGTGATCCGCATTCTCGATCTCGAACGGCGTCCACGGCAGCGCCGAGAACTCCATCCCGTCTTCGCTCTCCACACGCAAGCCCCAGCCGCGACGATCCGTGACCTCTGCCCAGGTGACGCCCGTGCGACTGCCGGCCTCCTGCGGTCGCAGGTACGGTGTGAGCTGGTCGGCCACGCTCGCTGCGAACACGTCGCGGCGGGTGCCGAGGCGGCGATCCACCGCACTCTCCTCCGGGCCGTCGCCGTACCAGCGCAGCCGATCGTGGTCGGGTGAGGTCAACAGCATCATCCCGAACTCCGGCAGATCGGGCAGACCCTCCGGCACCGTCAGCGAGAGCGTCACCTCGATGCGCCCGTCACCCGTCACCCGATAGTCCACATCGCAGGACGTTGCGGGCCGGGTCGGCAGGTCGTACGTGTAGGACACGGTGACGGATCCATCGTCCGTGGTGATGCGGGCCGTCTGGAGCGGGTCGCCTGCGGGGCGCGCGTACCGGCTGGCCAGCAGCCACTGACCGTCCTCGAAAGGTGCTCCCCAGCCACGCTCGTTGGACGTGGGAGCATGCCAGAAGTTCGGCTTCGGCATCGCCGCCAGCAGCTCTCGACCTCCGTCACGCGTCTGCCCGTACCGGTAGGAGACGAGTCCGCCGTACAGCTTCGAGAACAGTGCCTCGAAGTGCTCGCCGCGCACACCGATGTTGTGGATCCCGTCGACCACCTCAGGGCGAGCTACCGGGCGAGGCGTGGCCGGGACGCCTTCGACGACGACCACACCCTGGCCCCGCGCCACCCGTGCTCCGGCCGGACCCCACGCTGTGGCGTCCCGGTGGAAGAACTCGACGTCGATCGTGTACTCACCCGGCACGTCGGGCACGTCCAACCCGAACGGCACGAATCCGCGCTCTCCCGCCGCCACGGCGGACTCGATCGCGACTGTCCGCAGCGTGCGCCCGTTCGTGCGCAGAGTTGCTGCAGCCGAGTATGCGGCCGTCGAGGTGAACAGGTTGCGGTTCTCGATCGTCATGCCGCCGCGCTCGATCGTGAGCTTCAGCGGCTGATAGAGGAACGACACCTCCTGCACAAAGGGCTTCGGCGTGTGGTCAGCGAACAGGATGCCGTTGCCGCTGAAGTCCGAGTCGTGCGGTGACTCACCGCTGTCGCCGCCGTAGCCGAAGTACGTGTTGCCGTATCGGTCGGTGAGTTCGACAGCCTGGTCGGAGAAGTCCCAGATGAATCCGCCCTGGAACAGCTCGTCGCGGTAGGCCAGATCGATGTAGCGGTCGACAGCACCGAACGAGTTGCCCATCGCATGCGCGTACTCACAGAGAATGAAGGGCTTCTCGCGGTGGGTTGTCAGGAACTCCTCGATCTCGGCCGCCGGCGTGTACATCCGGCTGACGATGTCGGTGGTCTCCGGGTAGCGGGGATCCCAGTCGACGCCCTCGTAGTGCACCGGCCGGTCATCCGCCGCACGGAAGTAGTCGGCCACATCGCGAATGAGGGTGCCGCCGAAGGATTCGTTTCCACACGACCAGATCACCACCGACGGGTGGTTCCGGTCGCGACGCAGCAGGCTCACGGCGCGGTCGAGCAGCGCCTCGCGCCACTCGGCACGATCCCCGGGCAGCGCCTCGGACACCGGAAGGTCGAGTGCACGAATCGCATCCCAGATGCCGTGCGTTTCCAGGTTCATCTCGTCGATCACCAGGAGGCCGAACTCATCGGCGAGCTCGTAGAAGAACGAGTTGTTGGGATAGTGGCTGGTGCGAATCGCGTTGACGCCGATGCTCTTCAGCAGCCGCAGGTCCGCCGCGGTCTGCTCGCGCGTCATCACACGACCCTGCAGTCCGAACTCGTGACGGTTGACGCCGAAGAACACCACGCGCTCGCCGTTCAACCGGAGCACGCCGTCCTCGATCGCGAAGCGGCGAACACCCACGCGCTGGCGGATCACTTCGACCACCTCACCCCCCTCACCCCCGCGACGCAGATGCAGCACCAGGTCGGAGAGGTGCGGATCTTCCGGGCTCCAGAGTCGGGCGTCCTCGATCCGCACGCGGAGGGATCCATCCTCGGCGCGCGTCAGCCCCACACCGTCCAGGTCCGCGGTGAGTTCCGCGTCACCGTCGATGTCCGCCGTCAGGATCACCTCTGCGGAGGTCCCGTCGATCACGGTCCGCACGTGCAGGTCGGCGACGTGGGCCGCCGGTCGGTGCGTGATCACGACATCGCGGAAGATGCCCGAGAAACGGTAGAAGTCCTGATCCTCCAGCCACGATCCGCCGCTCCACTTGAACACCTGCGCGGCGAGGCGGTTCGGGCCGTCGGCGAGCGCGTCCGTGATGTCGAACGACGACGGCGTGAAGCTGTCCTCGGCGTAGCCGATGTAGGTGCCGTTGACCCACAGCGCAATCGCACTCTCGGCACCGTGGAATGTGATCACCACCCGCTCCCCCGGACCAGAGGCACGATCGAGCACGAAGTCAGTCACGTACGATCCGACCGGGTTGAAGCGCGTGGGCACCTCGCCCGGCACGATCTGCTCGTGGCCGTCCCACGGATACTGCACGTTGGCGTACTGCGCGCGATCGTAGCCGTGCAGCTGGATGTGCGCGGGCACAGGGATGTCGTCCCACCCGCTCACATCGAACCCGACCTGCTCGAAACCGGTGATGGTCTGATCGACGTTGCGGGCGTAGTGGAACTTCCACAGCCCGTTGAGGTTCTGCTCGTACGAACTCGTGCCCGCGAGCAGCTCCTCATCGGTGGCGAACCAGCGATGATCAGAGTGAGCGGGCAGGCGCCCATCGGCGAAGAAGGACGGATCGGCGATCCGGGAGCTGTCGAAGGTCACTGGTCACCCGTGGCTTTCTGCGCGAGCCGCGCGGCAGGAATCGGAAGCGAAGGTCTGGTCGTCACTTGATGGCTCCCGTGATTCCCTGCGCGAAAGCGCGCTGCAGGATCAGGAAGACCACCATGGTCGGCACGGAGGCGAGCAGCACGGCCAGCATCAGGACGCCGTAGTCGGTGACGTAGCCCGCGCTCAGGTTGGAGATGAGCATCGGCATGGTCTGGAACGCGTTGTTCACGAGGATCACCTTGGGCCACAGGAAGTTGTTCCACGCGGTCATGAAGGTGATGACGGCCGCTGCCGCATAGGTGGAACGCATCGTCGGGATGTAGATGCGGGCGAAGATGCTCAGCTCGCTCAGCCCGTCGATGCGCGCCGCCTCGATGATCTCGTGCGGGAAGCCGCGCGATGCCTGCCGGAACAGCAGGATGAGGAACGGTGTGGAGATCGCGGGAATGATCACGGCGACCAGCGAGTTGACCAGCCCCACGCGCGAGAACAGCTGGAACAGCGGAACCATCGTGGCCGCGAACGGGATCATCATGGCCAGCAGCAGCACCGCCATGAGGCGGTCCTTGCCCTTCGAGTGGAACACCTCGAAGCCGTAACCGGCGATCGAACAGATGACCAGCGCCAGCGCCGTGACGCCGACGGCCACGACGAACGAGGCCGACATCGCGCCCCACAGGTTCTGCGAACCGGTCAGCTTGGCGAGGTTGGCGAACAGCTCGCCGCCAGGCAGGAGGCGCGAGTCCAGCACGTCTTTGCTGGTGTTGGTCGCGGAGACGACCATGAAGTAGAGCGGAAAGATCGAGAAGATCGCGAAGATGCCGAGGAACAGGTATTTCGGTCCCTGGCGCAGCAGCTTAGTCACGCTTGTCACCCACCTTCATCTGGATGAACGCGAGCACGGCGACGAGGATCAGGATCACGTAGGAGATCGCTGCGGCGTAGCCGAAGTTCGGGTTCTTCAGGAACGAAACCTCATAGAGGTAGTGCGACATGGACATCGTCATGTACGCGGGACCGCCGCGTGTCAGAGCCCAGGACTCATCGAAGAGCTGGAGGGTGCCGTTCGTCGACATGATCGCGGTGAGCAGGATCATCGGCTTCAGCTGCGGAACCGTCACCCGCCAGAACGTCTGCCAGGCGTTGGCACCGTCCACCTTCGCGGCCTCGATGCTGGAGTAGTCGATGTTCTGCAGTGCGGCCAAGAAGAACACCATGTTGTACCCGGTCCAGCGCCACAGCAGGCCGAGAATGATGACGAACCGTGCGGTGTTCGCATCGCCCAGCCAGTTGACCGGCGAGTCGATGAGTCCCAGGCCACCCAGCATGTCGTTGACGAATCCGTCGGTGGCGAACATCGTGCGGAACACGAGCGAGTACGCCACCAGCGACACCGCGCACGGCAGGAAGATGGCCGTCCGCCACAGTCCCTTGAAGCGCAGATTGCGATCGTTGAGCAGGTTCGCCAGCACCAGGGCCAGGATCAGCATGATCGGCACCTGGATGATCAGGTAGATGAAGGTGTTCTGCAGGGTGAGCTTGAACGTCTCATCCTGCATGAGGCGCGCGTAGTTGCTCCAGAGCGGCTCGGCGAACTTGAGGCCGGCTCCGCGTCCCGTCTGCAGTGACAGGAAGAAGGCCTGGATCATCGGGATGAAGCTGAACACGAGGATCAGCAGGGCGGCGGGCAGGAGGAATCCCCACCCGGTGAGGCTGCGGCGGCGTTCACCGGTGAGCCACGGCCGTGGGCCGTGGACAGAGGCGCTGAGCGGTTGCTCCTTCCGGCTTCGTCGGGAGCGGTTGACGGAAAGTGTCACGTCGGTCTCGCTTTCAGTGCGTGGATGCGGATCAGGATCGGCGGGATGCCGATGGTGCCGGTCGGCGCTCGCTCGCGAAGAGCGAGCGCCGACCGGCGAGTGATCACTGCATCGCGAATTCGACGTTGGCCTGCGCCTCGGCGAGCGCCGAAGCCGGGTCGGCACCGCCGATGACCTGCGTCAGTGCGGCGCTGACCGCGTCGCGGCCCTCGTAGTAGTAGGCGCCCGTGTTGTTGGACGGGACCTCGGCGCCGAACTTGACGACGTCGGCGAAGATCGTCTGTCCGCCGAAGAACTCCGACGGTTCGTTGTAGACCTTCGAGTCACCCGCGGGGATCCAGTTCGCCACTGCGCCCGCCTTCGGGAGGATGGTGTCGTAGAGCTCGGTGGATCCAGCGAACGTCTTCGCCAGGAAGTCGGTGGCCAGATCAACGTTGGCCTTCGAGCTGATCGCCCAGGAGGAGCCGCCGTTTGCGGAGTAGTTCGTGGCGCCGGACACGCCGTCCAGCTTCGGCAGGTTCGTGATTCCCCACTTGCCGGCCTGGTCTTCGGCGGTCTGAATCGAACCGACGATCCAGACGCCGTTGACAGTGGCGGCGACCGTGCCGTTCACCAGCGTTCCGATGTACTCGTCCCAGGAGTTGACCTCCACGAGGATGCCGTCCTTCACCAGCTGCGTGTAGATGTTGATGGCGGCTTCGAGCGTGGCGTTGTCGGTGATGGTGGGCTTGCCCTTGTCATCGAACAGGCTGGCACCGGCGCTCTGCAGCATCATCATGATCAGGTCGGAGGATCCCGCCTGACCGGACAGCAGCGGCTTGCCGGTCTTGGCGAGCACGTCCTTGCCCTTGGTGATGAAGTCATCCCACGTGATGTCCGTGAAGTCCGCGAGCGTGTAGCCGGCCTCCTGCAGCACGTCGGTGCGGAGGGCGGTGACGGCGGTTCCGGCGTCGAAGGGAACGCCGTAGTTGGTGCCGTCGATGGTGGAGTACGCCGTCACGGCGGAGGGAAACTCCGAGAAATCGACCGCGTCGGTGGAGATCGGGCTGAACAGCTCGGGGTAGTTGATGCCGTTCTTCTGGAACGCGTTGTTCTGCATCAGGAAGATGTCCGGCAGCTCACCCGTCTGGCCCGACTGGGCGAGCGTGGTCAGCTTGGTCTGCAGGTCGTCCCACGGCGTCTCGACGATGTCGAGTGTGAAGTCGGGGTGATCCTTCTGGTAGATCTTCTCGGCCTCCTCCATCGCGTAGATGTTGAAGTTCGGGTCCCAGGTCCAGACGGTGAGGGTATTGTCGTCGCCGCCGCCAGAGCCGGCGTCTCCGGTGCCGTCTCCGCCGCTGGAGCAGGCGCCGAGGGCGAGGGACAGGGGCAGAACAACCGCGAGCGTGGCGATCGTCCGCTTCGAAATGGAGCGCATGAGTTTCCTTCCGGTGCTGTGATGCGGACAGTGCCCGAGGCACGGTCCGCGGTGTTGTACCTCCCGCTCGGTGGTGGGCCGGTGCGGGATCACCGGAGGTCGTTCTCCGGTGAGGACTGCGGATGCTGTGAGGGATTCGCCTGACGGGGTGATCGTCTCCGTCATCGGCCTTCCACGGGGGAAGTGCCTACCGTCGTCGTGCGTTCCGGGCGCGACGGATCGGTGCGTGTATGGCCAGTCTCTCCTTCATTGCAGTCTCTGGTACAGCGCTGTACCAGGAACGATAGCGCACGATTCCCCGCTTCGCACCAGCAAATTTCTCGGAGGCTATGAATCCCAGATCAGGCGCGAGTCCTGGGGGTGGAAAACGTGGCTGTGAAGCTACCGGGTGGTGGAGCGGACCACGATGTCGGACAGCGCGAGATGCAGCGACGGATCCGCTTCGCTGCCGTCGATGCGCGCGCTCAGCAGGTCGATCGCGGTGGGCGCGATCCACTCGAGCTGCGAGCTCATCGTGGTCAGAGGCGGGACCAGGTAGGCGGACTCGGCGATGTTGTCGAAGCCCATCACCTGAACGTCTTCCGGGATGCGAATGCCGCGCTCGCGCAGGGCGAAGACCGCACCGATGGCGATCGTGTCGCTGAGACAGATCAGTCCGTCGAACGCGACGCCGGAGTCGAGGACAGCGGTCGCCGAGCGGAATCCGGCGCTGATCGACCAGACATAGCCGCTGACACCGACCAGACGGCCGTCGAGGCGAAGCCCCGCCGAGGCGAGCGCCTCGGAGATGCCACGGAGGCGCTGTTCGGCGTTGCCCTCTGTCGCGCTACCGATCTTCACCGGGTCATACGCGTGGTGAGCCCCCACGACGGCGATCGACGTACAGCCGCGCGACAGCAGATACTGCGTCGCGGTGCGCGCATCGGCGATGTCATCGGTGGTGACGTGGTCGGCCAGGCCGAACGTGTCTCGTGAGCCGAGGCAGACGAGCGGATAGTCCACGTCGAGATCGGCCGGCTCCAGCTGCTCGTGCTCGGCCATGGACAGCAGCAGCCCGTCGGCGAAATGGACGTTGAACTGCTCGAGGTAGGCGCGCGAGGTCATCGGACCGAAGCCCTCACCGAACGTCGTGACGTAGGCGGTGAGACCGCGAGCACGTGCCGCATCGACCACGCTCTCGGCGAGCTCTGCGAGGTACGGAGCCTTCAGCGTGGGAACCGCCAGGGCGATGGAATCGGTGCGACCCCGTGTCAGGTTGCGCGCGGCGACGTTGACCTTATAGCCGAGTTCGTCCACGGCGGCGAGGACCTTCGTGCGGGTGTCCTCCCCCATGCGGCCTGTGCCGTTGACGGCATTGGACGCGGTCTTGAGGGAGACGCCCGCGTGCTCGGCGACGGACTGCAGCGTGACGACGCGGGTGGGACGTGGCATGGGGACCTCTCACAGTCGGGTCGAAGATGCCGAGCTCGACAAGCACGGGGCATCGCCGCTCCCGGACGAGCGGTCTTCGTGTGGAGCTCGGTCTGCACCGCAACAGCAGGTCACGTCAGTGTGGCGGCCGAGCGCTCGCGTCAACCATACGCCACCCGTCGGTGGCGGATCCGGATCACACCTCGGCGCGGCGCGGGAGCACCCAGCCCGGACGGGCGAAGTGGCACGTGTAGCCATTCGGGATGCGCTCCAGGTAGTCCTGGTGCTCCGGCTCCGCCTCCCAGAACGGGCCCGCCGGCTCGATCGTGGTGACGGCCTTTCCCGGCCACAGTCCCGACGCGTCGACATCGGCGATGGTGTCGCGGGCGATCCGCTCCTGTTCCTGGTTCAGGGGGAAGATCGCGGAGCGGTAGCTCGATCCGATGTCGTTGCCCTGACGATCCAGCGTCGACGGATCGTGGATCTGGAAGAAGAACGCCAGCACGTCACGGTAGGTCGTCTTCGTGGGGTCGTAGACGATCTCCACCGCCTCCGCGTGACCGGGGTGGTTGCGGTACGTCGCGTGATCATTGCTTCCGCCGGTGTAGCCGACTCGCGTGTCCAGCACGCCGGGCTGCTTGCGGATGAGGTCTTCCATCCCCCAGAAGCATCCGCCCGCGAGAACGGCCGTGTCCGCGCCGTCTCGCGTGGTGATGCGGCCGTCGTCAGCGATTCCTTGGACCATGATTCTCTCCTCGCTCCTGCTCTTTCGCAGGTTCCATCATCTCAACGCGCGAGACCGTGATTTTGGTCCCAAGTCTGTAAATTGCCTCGCGTTCGCCCCATCAGAGCGCTCGGACAAGACCAGTGCGGGATCTGTCGGCGGCACGGTGATGGGCGGCCGCACCGATATCAGCGTGTGCGAGGAGCCGGCAATGCACTCCATCGAGGTGGGATTCGCCGCGATCATCTCCGCCATCGCGGGAGCGAGAAGGGCGGGACCCAGAATCAGGCACACCGGCCGCTCCGCCTCTGTGAACAGGCTCACGATCACCCGATCCGACGGCGTGCACAGATCGAGGACGCCGAGGAGCGCTTCACCCGCAAGCCGCGCCGTGGTGGGATCCGCGCTGTCGATCGTGCCGCCGCGAACCTCCAACAGCACGGAGCGTGCGCGCGCTTTCACCAGTGCGAGCGCGAGCCAGGGGCTGAGGTTGAGCACGCCCGCATCGATGAGGAGCAGCTGTCGCAGATAGCTCTCTTCGTCCGCGCACAGCTGCTGGATCACAGGGTCTCGAGGATCCGCAGCTCCGCGCGCGATCTTGTCGAGCAGCGCGACCGATGTCCGGGTACCCACCCGGATCCACCGCTGCCTCGCGGTGGTCAGCGCGTTCTGCGCTTCGGCACCGGTATCCGCCTCGAACGCGGCCCACACCTGCGCTCGATAAGCCTCCACTGCCCGGCTGAGCACAGGCACAAACACACCCCAGCCCGCGAACAACCCGACCTGCGGCGCAGCAGCGACGATGGCGAGAGGGAAGGATGCCGGGTCCACCGATGACACGGCAACACAGGCCAGCAGGACCGCCGCCCCCAGACCCACGAGCGCGACGATCAACGGTACGCGCGAGCGGTAGGTCATCATCAGGATCACGAGCGGGGCTGTTCCCACGAGCGCGGGGAAGAACAGCAAGGGCTCCGCGGCCTCGACGAGCACGGCGAATGGCGCGAGGTACCCCGCAGGAACGGACAGGACGATCAGGCATGTCACCCACCCCGGCACCGGTTGGCGACGGTTCGCGAACGACCACGCGAACAACGTCAGCACCGCCAAGCACAGCGACACGGCGACACTCGTGGGGGCGATGGCGGACGGTCGGAACACGGACAGGACCAGGTCGGCGCCGATGATGATGCCGGCCCAGATCCAGCACCCGGCAGCCGCAATCGCTCGAGCGTCCATGCCGAAGTCGGCAGCGGGCATGGCCGAGAAACCACGCCGAGCGGCGTCCATGCTGTACGTCAAAGTGACGGTTGTCCCCTGTCCGGGCGCGCTGTCGAGCGCTACCGCGACATTCGCGTCCGCGCACCGACGGAACACCGATTCGGCGAGCCCGCGCCCCGGCACACGATCTCCTGCGAATCCGACACCGTCATCGCTCACGCACACGACCACGCCCGCGGGCTGCAGTTCCAGGCCGAGTCGCACGCTCGATGCCCCGGAGTGCTTCGCCGCATTGGTCACCAACTCGTACACCGCACGCACGATCGCACGCGACGATTCCACGGGAAGGAGCGATTCGACCCGCTCCAGATCGTGCGCCTCCGGCCCGTGGTAGTCGACAGGGAGGGCCGCGTGCTGCTCCAGGGACGCGATGAGCGGCGTCAGGCCACCGCCGTCGTCAAGCCACGGCCCGCCCCGAGTGACGGGGTGCTCGTGACCTCCACGCCGCGATTCGTCGTCGTTGTCGGCGGCGAGACGACGAACCACCGCTGCGTCATGCGCAGCGCGCCGCCGCACCGCTGCGAGGTCGAAGCCCGGGCCCGCGCCGCGCGCGATAAGGCTCAGTGTGTTGATGACCGTGTCGTGCAGCACCCGCGCGTCTTCGGCCGTCTGCCGACCCGTGTCACGTGCGACTCGTTCGGTGCGGACGCTGCGGTTCGCCAGCTCGGTCTGTTCATCGGCGCGGTGCGCCGTCTGGTCGATGGTGCGGTTCATTGCACGCACCCCGAAGAACAAGATCACCGCCAGCACCACCACGGTGAGTCGCACGTGCAGCGGCCACTGCGGACGAAGCACAATCTGCAGCCACAGCTGCCCGACCAGCGCACCCACTGCCACGAGGGCCGCTGCTCGGGGCCGCAGAATCAGCGCGGGCGTGGCGCACATGATGCCCGCCGTCCAGACCGCGGCGAACACCAGGGGCGAATGCCAGTCCGACACCGCACTCAGATCCACGATGACTCCACCAAAAGTGGCGATGAGAGCGGGCAGCGCCGGGCGGTGCAGGGCGTCACTCAGAAGACAGGCGGCCGCGAGGAGCACGTGCACGGCGATGACCCAGGCGAGCGCCTGCCCGGTCAACGCCCGACTCTGCACCGAGGCGAGGGCCGCGAGGATCACGAATCCGTGCCATACCGCCACACCGCCCAGCACGGAATGCTGCATCGTGGCATTCACGAGGTGGGATGTGGCACGCTCCGGCGTTGTGTCAGCGGCTGGGTCGGTCACGCTTCGGAGTCTAGGACGATGTGGCACGGTGCTCGAGACCATTCACGTTCCTCAACCGATCCTGCGGTTCGTGCCCCGGGCTTGCGCAGTCCGCGACCCGACGTCCACCGCCGCTGCTCACCGTGATAATGAGCACGCAACTGGCACCAAAGCGGTTCGTGCAGTAAGAACGGAAACATGAGCGTAGTGATTGGCATGTTGCGCGTGCTCTTCACCCGCTTGCATGTGGAGCGCTCCGAGATGCTCGACACAGACCTGAACATCTGGGCAGCAGGCGCGTTCATGCGCGCACTGTCTCGCGTGCTGCTCGTCGGATGCGCAGTGTTGGCGTTCACGGTCGCGCCACTGGCCAGCATCCGGCTGGGCGGCGCTGGGTACGCGTTCGCGGTCGCCGAAGTCGCGCTCGGTCTCCTGATGCTCATCGCTCTCGTTTCTCCGATCCCGCCGGCGCCCATCGCGATCCTTGCGTTCGGACTGGGAGCCCTGATCCTCCCGCGCGCACCGGAGCTGAGTGCACTTGCCTCAGCCACGACCTGGCAGCTCAACTTCGCCAGCTTCATGATGGGAGCGCTCGTGCTGAGCGCCCTCGCCGTGCCAGTGACGCTCGCGACCACTCTCATCTGTGCCCTGATGATCGCCGCGTCCCCGCACGGCGAGGATCCCCGCTTCACGATCTCGCTCGCGCTCGTCCAGGTGCTCATCGTGACCGTGACCCGCCTTGCCCTTGCGTCACTGCTGGAATACGTGAACAGCACCGACCGTTCGATCACCGAGAGCGAGCTGGAACGGGAGGAAGCCGCTCTGCAGCGCCACACGATCACTCAGATGAGCGAGCAGATCCGCATCCTGCATGACACGGCCATCAACACCCTCGGCGCTATCGCGAACGGCAACTCCGGCGTGAGCGACATGGGTCAGGTGCGGGCGCAGTGCGCCCGAGACGTCACGTTGCTGCGCCAGCTACGGGGTGAACGCCTCAGCCTCCCCGACGACGACATCCTCGACATCTTCCGCCAACCGGGCCTCCAGGTCACGCGGACGGGCCTCGACGATGACGAGCTCCGAGCCGCTACCGAGCAGCTGCCCGCCGCCGTGACACGCGCGCTTCTCGGCTGCGTCCGAGAAGCGCAGACAAACGCGATGAAGCACTCGGGCGCGGATGAGATGGAGATCAGCACCTCGGTTGTCGGTCCGGCCCTGCGGATTGCTTTGCGAGACACAGGGCACGGTTTCGACGTCGCGGCCGTGCTGCAGGCATCGGTGGTGGAGAGCTGGGGATCCGGACCGCACGCCCGCAAGACGACGGGCTTCGTCTCGTCGATTCACGAGCGCGCCCGCGCCAACGGTTTCGACGCACGCGTGACGAGTGTCCTCGGGACGGGAACGACGGTTCTGCTCACGGTTCCGCTGCGTTTCGAGGCGGACGATGCGGGCACGACCACCCACCACGGATTCCGGGGAGTCGGTGCCACATCTCGCCGCGTCGCCACCCATCGCGCGGCGGCCAGCCTGATCAGCCGCGCCGGCATGTTCTGGGCTGTTGGCGCCACCCTCGGCAGCGCAATCCTCCTCATCGCCGGCAGCACCAATCTGCACCTGGCGCAGTTCCCGATGATCGGCTTCATGGTGCTCGCGCTGGTGATCGTCTGGCGCACGCCTGCGGGGACCGCGCCCGCCACGACCACGATCTGGCTCACGCTCTGCATGTGCGCCGTCTTCCTGCTCTCCGGAGCCGCCAGTGGATTCGGATCGCAGGGCTGGACGCAGTGGAACGCGATCGCCGCGACGGCGCCGTATGTCCTCCTCCTCGCTCATGGCGTCGCGCCGCGATACCTGGCGGTGGCTGGTGCGACGGCAGCGCTGTGTATCGCCGCCGCTGTGGCGGCCGTAGCCCCCGTCTCAGCGAACGGGGCGCGGGTCACTCTGACCGCAGGGATCATCACCCTCGCCGTGGGCGGGATGTGGAGCGCCATTCAGGTGCAGATCCTGCGCCTGAATGGCCGGGCGGCAGCGGCACGTGACGCGCTCTTTCAGGCACGGATGACCACGGAACTCGCTTCGGGCGCGCAGCGCATCCACGGACGGTGGGTGGATGCCGGCCTGGACAACGCCGTTCGCCTGCTCTCAGCTATCGCGAACGGCGAGATCGCGGCCGATGATCCTGCCTCGCGCGAGGCATGCGTCGTGGAGGAGCGCTACCTTCGCCAGCTCTCCCAGATCGGCCCGGACCTGATCCACCTGGGGCCGGAGCTCGTGCCGACCCTCCTGTACGCGCGCTCACGCGGGATCGACTACACGCTGCGAGTGACGAGTGCCGATGCGAAGGACGACGCCGCCGCACGCCGTATCTCGACCCACATCATCGAGGGGTTGCAGGCGACGTCGCCCGGCCAACGTTTCACGGCCTCCATATTCCCGACCCAGGACGGATTGCAGCTGACCATGGTGCATGCGACAGAGCAGGAGCAACACCCGATCGGCGTGACGGAGCTGGTCTACGCCGGCTCCGACCCCACACCCCTGGTGCGCTGAGCGCAGAGGGGATAGCCGCTGTCCGGCGCGACGGGAGCACGGGCCGCGCCGGACAGCGGTGCGTGCCGCGGACTCAGGTGTCCTCGATGCGACCCCGCCACGCGCCGGTGGCCTTGCCGCGCTCTTGCATGAACTCCCTGAACCGCTCCAGGTCCTTCTCCGCCGCGCGCTTGTCCAGGTTCAACATGGCACCGGTGGATTCCACGAATCCCTCCGGCATCCACTCCATCGCCAGCGAGATCTTGGTTCCTTCACCGGTGGCCATGAAGGAGACTTCGCCGTTGTGCATCTTGTCGCCCTCGCTCTCCCACCGAATCAGCCGGTCAGGCTCCTGCTGCGTGATCGTCGCGTAGAAGGAGCGTTGCACTCCCCCCACCTCCACGTCCCAGTGCGTGCGGACGTCGTCGATCTGCTCCACCCGCTTCACCGCAGACATGAACCGAGGGAAGTCCTCGAACTGAGTCCACTGGTCGTACACCTCATTGATCGGCACGTCGACGACGGTCGACGCCGACACCTGAGTTGTCATGATGAGATCCTCTCGTCGTTCTTCGGAACTCACACGATAGGCACCGCTCGCGGATCCCCGTCTGGGGGTTTCCGCAGATCGGAGCAGAAGCTATCCTCTGTCGGCAGTCTTGTCGCCACGGTGGTTCGGCAGGGCGCCTCGATCGAACACCCGGTCGTACAGGGCATCGGCCTCGGTCACGAGCGAGTCCGCGATCCGCGCGAGCGGCACGACGTCCACGACCAGGGGTTCGCAGTCCGGCCCGCGGCCCACCTCGCGGCCCGTCAGCACCCAGCCGAAAGCTCCGTCCCGCTCACGGAGATGCTGGTATTGCATGAGCTGGCGCGCGAGCCAGTGCGCGAGCGGACGCGACCACCACTGCTCCGGCGTGAGCGGATTGACGGAGAGACCCGGCAGCTCCAGGCCGCTCTCGCCATCGATGCTCAGCTCGTCCGCGTCATGTCGCGGGCCAGCGCTGTACCGCACATACACCGTCGGATGCGCCCGCACGAGCGATGCGAGTTCATCGAGGGTACGACAGGGAATGAGCGCCTCCATGGGTGCACCCTGCCGCAGGCAACGCGTGGGCGATAGCGGGTTGACAACACAGGCCCCGACTCAGTCCGCGTGTGCGCCCTCCTGCGCCCACGCTTCGTCGCGCAGCGTGATCTCCTCCGTCATGTCACGCAGGAAGCGGATGACCACCTCGCGCTCGCTGGGAGTCAGCCGCGCGGCGGAATAGAAGCGCTTGGACTGCTGCCGCCCGACCGTCTCCATCGCCGCCCGATGAGTCTCCGGGGTGATCGAGATCGTCAGCGCGCGACGATCCGTGGGGTGCGGCGATCGCACGATATGCCCACCCCGCTCCAGCCGGTCCAGCAGCTTCGTGGTGGATGCGGAAGAGATCCGGAGGTGGTGCGCGATAGCGCCCGGGGTGACGAACGTGTTGGTGTTGGAGCAGACGATCAGATAGTGCAGCGCCCGCATGTCGGTCTCATTGAGCTGCATGTAACGCCGCGAGACCTCCGACAGGTGCTGCTCGGCCTCGCGGAGCGCACCCAGAGCCTTCATCAGCTCGGTGATCTGCTGGATGTCCTCCGCGGAAACACCAGAGCGATCAACCAGCGTCTGGCGCGGATCGCTGGTTTCGATGTCGTAGAGCCCGCCGCCATCGGCCCTGTCCGTCGCGCCAGGCGGACGACCTCTCGGCGGGGACGCCGCGAAATCATGCAGGCTCCCGCCCGGCTCTGTGACCATGTGAACATGCTACACAGAAGATGTTTCACACGTACTTTATTTCTTACCTAGCTAGCAATATGCTTTGTTGAATGACAGCCACGGACGGAGATTCGATGGAACTCGTGACGCTCCTCAGCGAGGACGGCACCGAGCGCGGCTCGGCGCCCAAGGACGACGTGCACACCACCAGCACACCCCTGCACCTCGCGTTCTCCTGCTACCTGCTCAACGACCACGGCGAACTCCTCCTGACGCGTCGTGCCCTCAGCAAGCGCACCTGGCCGGGCGTCTGGACCAACAGCTTCTGCGGTCACCCGGCACCCGGTGAAGTCATGGCGGATGCCATCCGGCGCCGCGCGGAACAGGAGCTCGGTACCCGCGTCACGGAGTTGCAGATGGTGCTCCCCGACTACCGTTACCGGGCGGTCGACGCCAGCGGCATCGTCGAGAACGAGATCTGCCCGGTTTACGTCGCCCGGATCGATGCGCCGCTCCTCCCCGAGCCCGTCGAAGTCTCCGAGCACGCCTGGGTAGACATCGACGACGCGGCACGGGCGGTGCGCTCCGCGCCCTTCGCCTTCAGCCCCTGGCTCCAGGAACAACTTCCCCTCCTCGTGCGAGCGAACGGATTCCCGCCATGCCCGTCCTGACCGTCGACGAGGATCTTCGCGCTCGTATCGAGGCCCGCCTCCGCCGGCAGTTCGCTGCGCGCACGTCCGCAGCGGAACGCTACGGCGTCGAGTTCGCCGGACTCTGGCGAACGGCCTCACATCATGTCCTCGGCGGCAAGCTGCTGCGTCCCCGCCTTCTCGTCGCCCTGTACGACGCCCTCACCGACTCATCGGCCGATGCAGCCGACACCACGACCGTGCTGGATCTCGCTGCCGCGATCGAGACGCTGCACTACGCGTTCCTCCTGCACGACGACGTCATCGACGGCGATGTGCAGCGCCGACACCGCCCCAATCTCATCGCGTCGCTGCGCGACGAGCATCCGCACCCGCTGCTGGCTCCGCGGGAGGCACTGCACTGGGGTCAGACCGGCGCGATCCTGCTCGGCGATCTGCTGCTCTCCAGCGTTCATCAGAGCTTCGCCCGCGCGGACCTCCCCCACGCGCAGCGTCTGCGAGCGCTGGATCTGCTGGAGCACACCATCACGGAGACCGTGGCCGGAGAGCAGGCCGATGTGGCGCTCACCGACCAGGTCGTGCCGGCGGACCTCGCCACCATTCTCGCGATGTCGGCGGACAAGACGGCGACCTACACCTTCGAGCTGCCGCTGCGGCTGGCCGCGATCCTCGCCGGCCGCTCCCCCGCCATCGAGAACCACCTCGCCGCGATCGCCCGCCACCTCGGACTCGCCTTCCAGCTGCAGGACGATCTGCTCTCCGTCTTCGGGGATGCGGCGCGCCACGGCAAGGATCCGCACTCGGACCTCCGCGAAGGCAAGCGCACTGCCCTCATCGCCTATGCGCGCATGACGAGCGCCTGGCGTCGGATCGAGCCGCGACTCGGCCGATCCGACCTCACGGAGAGCGATGCCCTGCTCATCCGCACACTCCTGGAGGAGTGCGGCGCGCGTGACTTCGTCGCCAACCTGGTGGACGAGCACATCGATGCCGCTCGCAGCCTCATCACCGGCGTCAACAGCGACGTCGGCAGCAGCGGACTGCTCCCCGCCGCGGCACAGCGGGTACTGCTGGCGATCCCGGAGCGACTGGAGGGACGGCAGTCATGAGCGGGACCCGCACCACGGCATCCGACCGCGCCGCGCTGGAGCGGTTCACCGCAACGGCCGAGAGCGCCGCGGCCGGCGTGATCCGCAGCTACTCCACGTCCTTCGGGCTCGCCTCGCGCCTGCTCGGGTCGCGCCATCGCCAGCACGTGCGCAACGTGTACGCGATGGTGCGCATCGCGGACGAGATCGTCGACGGGGTCGCCGCGGAGGCGGGGCTCACCCGAGCCGACCAGCAGGCGGCACTCACCGAGTACGCCGAGCAGACGCACCGCGCGATGCGCAGCGGCTACAGCAGCAACATCGTGCTCCACGCGTTCGCGCGAACTGCTCGCGAGAGCGGCATCGGCACCGACCTCACGGAGCCGTTCTTCTCCTCGATGCGGGACGACCTCGGGGCGACGGACACGGCAACGGCACAGCTGCGCACCCACGATGCCGCCTCTCACGCCCGCTACGTGTACGGCTCTGCCGAGGTGGTGGGGCTGATGTGCCTGCGCATCTTCGTCCGAGGCATGCGCGTCTCCGACGCCGACCAGGCAACCCTCCTGCACGGAGCGAAGCAACTCGGCGCGGCCTTCCAGAACGTCAACTTCCTGCGGGACCTCGCCGACGACACCGACCGGTTGGGGCGAGGCTATCTGTCCAGCGACGGGCGTCTCACCCAGGCGCAGCGGGACGGTTGGGTCCTCACCATTCGCCAGCAGCTGGCCGACGCGGACCGGAGCATTCCGCTCCTTCCGCGCGACGCCCGGGCTGCGGTGCGCAGCGCCCACGGATTGTTCACGGCGCTCACCGATCGTGTCGCGCGCACGCCGATCGAGGTGCTGTACCGGCAGCGCGTCCGCGTCCCGGACGCTCAGAAGGCCGCCATCGCGGCCCGCGCACTGATCACCACCACCTGGGAGCGAGCATGAACCGCCACGAAGACGACGCCCGTCGAAGCGACAAGACTCGCGCCCGCCGGGGAGCAGGCGTGCGATGAGCCGGGTCACGATCATCGGCGCGGGAGTCGCCGGGCTCGCCACCGCCGGACTGCTCGCACGGGAGGGTCACGAGGTGACCGTCCTGGAGAAGAACGACGTCATCGGCGGTCGCGCCGGCTCCCTCGAGCGTGACGGATTCCGCTTCGACACCGGTCCGTCGTGGTACCTGATGCCGGGGGTGTTCGACCACTTCTTCGAGATGATGGGAACGTCTACCGACGAGCAGGTCGACCTTGAGCGGCTGCGCCCGGCCTACAGGGTGTTCCGTGAGCCGTCCTCGCCCGACGCTCGCGCCGAGGAGATCACCGTTCCTGCCGACAGCGCCGGCATCGCGGCGCTGTTCGACGGCCTCGAACCAGGATCCTCCGCGCGCCTGAAGGAGTACCTGTCATCGGCCCGCCACGCGAACGACATGGCCGTGCGTCACTTCCTCTACAACCCCTTCACCTCGCTGCGCTCCCTGCTGCAGCCGGAGATCCTTCGTGCGCTCCCCCGCCTCGCAGGCCTGCTCCTGAGTCGGCTGGACACCTTCGCGGCCCGGCGTTTCCGCGACCCCGCGCTGCGTCAGATCCTCGGCTACCCAGCTGTGTTCCTCGGCACGGATCCACGGCAGGCTCCCGCGATGTACCACCTGATGAGCGCTCTCGACCTGGACGAGGGCGTCCGATACCCGCTGGGCGGATTCGCCGATGTCGTCAACCGCATCGCGCAGCTCGCCGAGTCCGCCGGAGCGACGATCATCACGGGCGCGTCGGTCCAGCGGATCACCACCGCCGCAGGGGCGAACTCGAAGTCCCACCGCGCGCAGGTCACGGGCGTGCGCTGGATCGACGACGCCGGGGCCGTGCACGACCAGGATGCCGACATCGTCGTGTCGGCGGCTGACCTGCATCACACCGAGACCCGGCTGCTGCCCGAAGCGCTGCGCACCTACCCGGAGAGCTGGTGGCGCAAGCGCACGAGCGGCCCCGGAGCTGTGCTGGTCATGCTCGGAGTCCGTGGCGACCTCCCCCAACTGCCGCATCACTCACTGTTCTTCACGGAGGACTGGGACGCCAACTTCGATGCCGTGTTCGGCCAGCGCGGGCCGATGCCCGACCCCGCCTCGCTGTACGTGTGCCGTCCCTCCGCGACCGACCCGAATGTGGCGCCGGAGGGTCACGAGAACCTGTTCGTGCTGGTGCCGGTTCCCGCCGACGTGCAGCTGGGCCGCGGCGGAGCCGATGGCGCGGGTGATGCGCGCATCGAGGCGATCGCCGACAGCGCCATAGACGTGATCGCGCGGTGGGCAGATGCCCCCGACCTCCGCGAGCGCATCGTGGTGCGCGAGACGACGGGTCCCGCCGACTTCGCCGATGACTTCCACTCCTGGCGCGGCGGTATGCTGGGTCCCGCGCACATCCTCTCCCAGAGCGCGATGTTCCGGGCTCAGAACGCCTCACGACGCGTCGAGGGTCTCTACTACGCCGGCGGCACGGTGGCGCCCGGTGTGGGTGTGCCGATGTGTCTCATCAGCGCGGAGATCGTGCTGAAGCGCATTCGCGGCGATCACTCCGGCGGCCCTCTGCCCACGATTCGCCACGCGAGTGCTGTGGAGGCCATCCGATGATCGGCCGCTCGGGAACGGCGAGCTGATGGGGCTGCTCTACCTGGTCGCCCTGCTCGTGTCGCTGGGCTGCATGCTGCTCATCGACTGGCGGTTCCGGCTCTTCTTCTGGCACGACCCACTGTCGGCGACGATCGTCACGATCACCGGGACGCTGTTCTTCCTGCTGTGGGACGTCGCCGGCATCGCCTCCGGGATCTTCCTCCGCGGGGAGAGCGGCTTCGCCTCGGGGATCGTGCTGGCGCCGGAGCTGCCCCTCGAAGAACCCGTGTTCCTGGTGTTCCTCGTGGTGTGCACGATGGTGGTCTACACCGGAGCGGTTCGGCTGATTCGTGCACGGACCGCTCGTCGCAGAGCGACAGAGCAGATCCGATGAGCTACGCCGCCCTCGCGGGCCTGTTCCTGCTGGCCGCGCTCCTGGTAGCTGCTGTGCTTCGCCTGGTTGCCCGCCGCTCCGTCGTCCCGCTCGCCGTCGCCGTCACTCTCGCGGTGCTGAGTGTCCTCACGGCGGTGTTCGACTCCGTCATGATCGCCGCCCGGTTCTTCCACTACGACCCGGATCAGCTCCTCGGCGTGATGATCGGCCTCGCCCCCATCGAGGACTTTGCCTACCCGCTCGCGGGAGCGATTCTGCTTCCGGCGCTGTGGGTGCTGCTGGCATCCCGCCGCGAGCGAACCGAGACTGACACCACGGGAGTGCCCCGATGACGCGTACCCCCGGTGTGATGGGCCAGATCCTGCTGGCCTCGCGACCGATCAGCTGGATCAACACGGCGTTCCCGTTCGCGGCCGCGTATCTGCTGACCACGCGCGAGATCGACGTCACCTTCGTGATCGGCACGCTCTCCTTCCTGATCCCCTACAACGTGGCGATGTACGGCATCAACGATGTGTTCGACTACGCGTCCGACCTCGCGAACCCGCGCAAGGGCGGAATCGAAGGCGCTCTGCTGCAGCCGCGGTTCCACCGCCAGGTGCTGTGGGCCGCCGCGGTGTCGAACGTGCCGTTTCTGGTGTACCTCGTGATCGTCGGGACACCGGTGTCGTGGCTGTGGCTGGCCGTCAGCGTCTTCGCGGTGATCGCCTACTCCGCCCCCGGGCTGCGATTCAAAGAGCGGCCGTTCCTCGATTCGATCACCTCGAGCACCCACTTCGTGAGTCCCGCCATCGTCGGGCTCGCGCTCGCGCAAGCAGAGATCACGCCGGGGATCACCCTCACCCTGTCCGCATTCTTCCTGTGGGGGATGGCGGCACACGCGTTCGGTGCGGTCCAGGACGTGCTCCCTGACCGTGCCGCTGGAATCGGATCCGTCGCGACGGTAATCGGCGCGCGCGCCACCGTGCGCTTCGCCATCGTCCTGTGGGTGCTGGCGGGGGCGCTGATGACGCTCACCCCGTGGCCCGGTCCGCTCGCGGCGATCCTCGCTGTCCCCTACATCGTCAATGCCGCCCCCTGGTGGAACGTCACGGACGAGACCTCCCCGGAAACCAACCGCTCCTGGCGCCGATTCATCGCGTTGAACTACCTGGCGGGCTTCCTCGCCACCCTGCTGCTGATCGGCATCTGGCTGCGCTGAGTCACGCGCCCGCCGACCATCCCGCACCGATCTCTCCCCAGAAAAGGTCACCATGTCAGAACCCACCTCTGCCCCGCACCGGACGCGCGAGAAGCATCGCGCTTCTTGGCTGCGCATTCTGCTCCCCGTTGTGCTCATCCTCGCCTGGCTCGTCGCCGCGGGCCTCGGCGGGCCGCTGTTCGGGAAGGTGAGCGAAGTCTCCTCGAATGACCAGACCACGTACCTTCCGGCTTCCGCCGAAGCCACCGAAGTGCAGGCGTTGCTCGGCGACTTCAACGACAGTGAAGCCATCCCGGCGATCGCCGTGTTCGTCGGCGACACCGAGCTCACCGACGCCCAGAAGACCGTCATCACCGATGCGGTGACCGCTGCTCCCGATACCGAGGGGGTCAGCGCGGACGTCTCGCCGGCACTGCCGTCCGAGGACGGTCGCGCGATGCAGGCGTTCATCCCGATCTCCAGCGACGCCGACCTCGGCGACACGGTGGACGCTCTCGGCGAGCTGCTCCGCTCCGCCGCGCCGGACGGCGTGACCGTGTACATCACCGGACCCGCCGGCTTCAGCGCCGACCTGGTCGCCGGCTTCGCGGGAATCGACGGCCTTCTGCTGGGGGTGGCGCTGCTGGCGGTGCTCGTCATCCTGGTGCTCGTCTACCGCTCTCTACTACTGCCGGTGGTGGTGCTCTCCACGAGCCTGTTCGCCCTGTGTGTGGCACTGCTCACGGTGTGGTGGCTCGCAGAGGCCGGCATCCTGCTGCTCAGCGGACAGACCCAGGGCATCCTGTTCATCCTGGTGATCGGCGCGGCGACCGACTACTCGCTGCTGTTCGTCTCGCGCTTCCGCGAGGAGCTGCGAGTCACACACGATACGGGCGCCGCGGTCATGACCGCCTGGAAGGGCTCCTTCGAGCCGATCGTCGCCTCCGGCGGCACCGTGATCGCGGGGCTGCTGTGCCTCCTGCTCAGCGATCTCAAGTCCAACAGCACGCTGGGTCCGGTCGCCTCGATCGGCATCGTGTTCGCGATGCTCGCCGCACTGACCCTGCTGCCCTCGCTGCTGCTCCTGTTCGGGCGCGCCGCGTTCTGGCCGCGCCGACCGAAGTTCGAGCCCGAGGTCGTCGCCGCCGAAGACGGCATGCCCTCACGCGGCGTCTGGGCGAGGCTCGCTCGCACCATCCGTCGTCGCCCTCGTCTGATCTGGGTGCTGACCACGGTGGTGCTGCTGGCGGGAACCGTCGGAGTCACGCAGCTGAACGCGTCGGGAGTTCCGCAGTCTGACCTCGTGATCGGCACCTCGCAGGCCCGCGACGGTCAGGTGGCGCTCGGTGAGCACTTCCCCGGCGGCTCGGGCAGCCCCGCGTACGTCGTCGTACCGGAGGCATCGCTGCAGCAGGCGGCGGATGTCCTGCTCGCGAACGATGGCGTGGAATCTGTGAGCGTCACGGCCAGCGACTCGCCCAGCGGATCGGCACCGGTCACCGCGGACGGCATCCAGGCCGTCGGCGCGCCGGGAACGCCGGCTCCCGATCCCACCGTGGTCGATGGCGACGTGATGCTGCAGGCCACGCTCACCGATGCCGCCGATTCCGATGCGGCAGCCGCGACCCTTCGCGACCTGCGGGTGCAGCTCGAGACGATCAACGGGCTGGACGCCCTCGTCGGCGGCGTCACCGCTACCGCCGTGGATACGAACGACGCGTCGATCCATGACCGTAACCTGATCATCCCGCTGATCCTGGTCGTGATCATGCTGATCCTCATGCTGCTGCTGCGCTCGGTGCTGGCACCGGTGCTGCTCATCGTGACGACGGTGCTCTCCTTCGGCACCGCGCTGGGGGTGTCCGCGCTCGTGTTCAACGGGATCTTCCACTTCCCCGGGGCCGACCCCGCCGTTCCGCTGTACGGCTTCGTCTTCCTCGTGGCGCTGGGCATCGACTACAACATCTTCCTGATGACGCGCGTGCGCGAGGAGTCCCTCAAACACGGCACCCGCGACGGGGCGATGCGCGGACTGGCGATCACCGGTGGCGTGATCACCTCGGCCGGCCTGGTCCTGGCCGCCACGTTCGCCGCGCTGTCGGTGATCCCGATCCTCTTCCTGGTGCAGCTCGCGTTCATCGTCGCCTTCGGCGTGCTGCTGGACACCTTCGTGGTGCGCTCCCTGCTGGTGCCTGCTCTCACGTACGACCTCGGCCGCGTGATCTGGTGGCCGTCGAAGCTGTCGCGCAGGCCGGAGGAGACTCCGCGCTGAGCGCATCGCCGACGGCGAGAAACGAAAGGTGCAGTGTCAGCCGCCGGCGCAGGTGGTGATGTCGGCGGTCTGGCCGCGCACGTCCGGTCCGAGCGTGACGGGGTGTCAGCCGCCGGCGCACGTGGTGTTGTCGGCGGTCTGGCCGCGCACGTCCGGCCCGAGCGTGACGGGCGTGTCCGTCGCCGGCGTGGTGCCGCTCTCCGGTGCCGTCGTCGTCTCGCCGCCGTCGGCATCGCCCGCTCCCTCTGCGGAAGTGACCTCCGAGCCGCCCAGCCGCACCGGCTGGTCGGCGCGAAGTGCGGCCCACAGCGTCTCGGCGTCGGGCGATGGCTGGACCCGGTTGGTGTCTTCCGGGTAGTCCTCGGCCGGCATCTGCAGCAGCGTCATGTTGCCGAGATCCACCGTTGCGAGCGTGCTCGCGAGACCCACCAGCGTGCCGGTGTCGCTCAGGCCCGAGTCGACCTGGATCGAGCGCGTCGCCGCATCGGCGAGATTGAACAGCGCGACCGGATTCGCGAGCGTCCCCGCGCTCTTCAGCTTGCGGGCGAGAGCGGACAGATAGATCTGCTGCGTGTGGATGCGCCCGAGGTCCGATCCGTCACCGATGCCGTAGCGGGTGCGCACGAACGCGAGAGCCTGCGCGCCCTGGATCGTGTGCGGACCGGCGTCGAGGAAGAGCTGGGAATCGGGGTCTGACACGGGTTCCGCCAGACACACGTCGACGCCGCCGACGGCGTTGGTGATGTCGATGAAGCCATCGAAGTTCACGACGACGAAGTGATCCACGCCGATCCCGGTCATCTCGCGCACGGTGTCGAGGGTGCAGAACGGGCTCACATCGAAGGCCCCGTTGATCTGCGCCACATCCTGTGCATCCGAGGTCGAACCGTCCGGATACGTGCATTCGGGCCGGGCGGTCATCGTGTCGCGAGGGATGCTCACCAGCGTCGCGTCCGTGTGCGCGGCATTGACGTGCAGCAGCATGAGCGTGTCCGATCGCGAACCCTCGACGTCATCATCGCCGTAGGTGCCGCTCGTGAGATCAGCGCGGGTGTCGGAACCCATGATCAGCAGGTTGACCGGCCCTTTCCAGTCGGGAACCTCCACCGCCGCGCCATCTGGGCGCTGCACGCTGTTCGCGGCGATGTTGTCGGACACGCGCGCGAACAGCGTCGCGACGTAGATGCCGCCGGCCGCGATCACCAGCACCGCGACCACCGCGAAGGCGACGCCCACGCGCCGGCGACGATACCTCCGCCGTTGCGCCGCGTCGGCGCGCGCCGCTGCGCGTGGACCCTCCGAGAAGTCCGCGGTGTCATCCGCTTGTGGGCTGCGTGTCGGGTGCTGCGGACGCCGCATGATTCCTGCTTCCGTCGGGTCATCGGTCACGGCGTGCCACACGCACGGACCGACGTTCGGCTCGGCGAGACGCACCGGCGTCTGCCGATCGGGGAACCGTCAGTGTCGGACAGCAGCCTCCACGGCAGCGAACCCGCCACG
>NZ_JBJDRI010000046.1:0-29372 GCF_044987425.1 Microbacterium sp. ZW T5_56
CCACCGCCCAGCCCCGGCGCCTCCGTCCGCCCGCTACCGCCTCAGCCCGCCCACGAAGGACACCGCTGGCGACACCATCGTCCCGCAGAAACACATACGCATCCCCCGACCGATGTTCATGACACCGCCACCCTCGAGCACCACGATCACCTCCCGAGTACGCGCTACGGCGAGGGTCTCGCCTCGTCCCCCTCGCGCGCACCCCCGCCATCCCTGCTCGCGATCCGCAACGAATCGCGAAGAGCGACCAGCCGGTCCAGAAGCAGAAGAAACTCGCCCGATTCGACATAGTGCGCGATGTGCCCGTCGGCAAATCGCTCTCCGCGCTGAATGTAGGTGAACCAGGTCGACAGGTCCGACACCGAGGCGGAGCTGATCGGCACCTCACGTGTGCGCTCAAACGACGCGAGATAGTCGTGATCGGGCCCGAGGATCGTGCTTGCCGCGTCCAGCGCTCCCATCAGCATCTCGTCGTAGTCGGGGTACGGCATCGTCCAGGCGCCCGACGATGTGAGACGACTCGGCGTCCACTGCACCTGATATCCGCTGAGCAGCAGCTCACGACCCCGATGCACTTTCTCCCAGTGCTCGGTCGCCGATTCCTGGTGAGCCATGGTCCGATTCTCACCGATTCGACCCGACGCGGCGACACTCAGCCCACCAGAGCGGCGGACTCCTCATGCGTGATCGCGCGCACCGCGGCGCGCCCGGCACGATTCGCACCGATCGTCGATTGACTCGGGCCATAGCCGATGAGGAACAGGCGCGGCTCGTCGATAGAACGACCGTCCGCCACCCGGATCCCACCTTCCGGCGTGCGCAATCCGAGTGAAGCGAGATGCGCGATCGCCGGCCGGAAGCCCGTCGCCCAGAGGATCACGTCGACCTGCTCCAGCGTGCCGTCGGGCATCCGCACGCCGTCCGGCTCGACGCGCGTGAACATCGGATGCCGCACCAGCACACCCTTGTCGTGCGCTCGTTGCACCCACGGCGTCCAGATGTCTCCGGTCACCGAGATCACGCTTCCCGGCGGAAGGCCGGCACGCACGCGCTGCTCAACACCATCGAGAGCCTCGATCCGCGATGCTGTCGTCCACTCGCCCCGTTTCCAATCCGGCTCCCGGCGGGCCACCCAGAACGTCTCGGTGACGTCGGAGATCTCATCCAGGAGCTGGAGGGCAGAGACCCCACCACCGACGATCGCCACTCGCTTTCCAAGGAACTCGTCGCGCGAGACATAGTTCGCAGTGTGAAGCTGGATGCCGCGGAAGGTCTCCCGGCCCGGCACATACGGCCAGTACGGCTGCGTCCACGTTCCCGTCGCGTTGATCACGTACCGCGCGGCCCACGACCCGTGATCCGTCTCGACGATGAGGCGTCCACGCGGATCAGCATCCGCGCGGCTCACCGCACGCACGCGCACGGGCCGCCGCACCCGGAGATCGAATCGGTCCTCATAGGCCGCGAAGTACGGCGGCAGCGCCTGGCGAGCGGGCACTCCCGCATCGGCTGGCGGAACCGGAAAGCCGGGAAGCTCGTGGATCCCGTTCACGGTACCCATCCGCAGCGACTCCCACCGGTGCTGCCACGCGCCACCGGGATGCTCATCCGCGTCCAAGACCACGAATGTGCGCTCACCCACCTCCCCTGCGGGGACGAGTCCACGCCGACGCAGATGGTGTCCAGCCGACAGACCGGCCTGCCCCGCACCGATCACGACGACATCGACGGCTCCCGGGGCGCTGCTCATGACTCGATCAACGCGCCGAGACGGGACAGCATTCCCAGGCCATCATTCAGTGTGCACTTTCAGTTTGATAGTGCAACAATTGCATCTCATGGAGCCAAGTGCAGAATCTTTGCGAGAGCGCCGTCGTCGCGAGACGGCGGATGCGCTCACCGCGACGGCACGCCGCCTCACCAGCGAGCAGGGATTCACCGGCTTCACCATCGATGAGCTCTGCGCCGAGGTCGGAGTCTCGCGTCGCACCTTCTTCAACTACTTCGCCAGCAAAGAGCATGCGGTCTTCGGATTCACCGCCAACGATCCGCGCAGCGAAGTGCTGGACGCCGAGTTCCTCGCCCGCGATGGCGATCTGCTCACCGACTTCGTGGAGCTCAGCGTACGCCGCTTCGAGGTGTTCAATCCGATCAGTGACGCTCGCCCGATGTTCGCGCTCATCGACCAGGAGCCGCGGTTGCTGAAGAGCCTGTTCGATCAGCTCGGCGAGAACGAGCGCCGCGACCGCGAGCTGATCGCCCGACGCATGACGGGTGATGATGTCGACCTGCGCGCCGAAGTCCTCGTCCACTGCGTCGGCGCGCTGGTGCGCATGTGCATGGACCAGCTGCTTCACCACGACTCACCCGAGGACATCCGCGACCTCATGGCTCAGCGCCTCGACGTCGCACGCTCCTTCTTCGCGACCACACAGAAAGTCGATTGAATGTCCGCACCCGCAACGCAGGACGCACCGTTCCTGCTCACCCGGCGCCGCGTCTGGATCATCTTCAGCGCCCTGATCGCCGGAATGCTGCTCTCCAGCCTCGACCAGACCATCGTCTCCACCGCGATGCCCACCATCGTCGGCCAGCTCGGCGGCGTGGATCACCAGGTCTGGATCACCACCGCCTACCTGCTCGCCACCACGATCGTGATGCCCATCTACGGCAAGTTCGGTGACGTGCTCGGGCGGCGGAACCTGTTCCTCATCGCTATCGCGCTGTTCACGCTCGCCTCGGTCGGCTGCGCCTTTGCCGGCGACTTCTGGACGTTCGTGGTCTTCCGCGCACTTCAGGGCCTCGGCGGCGGTGGCCTCATGATCCTCTCGCAGGCGATCATCGCCGATATCGTGCCGGCCAACGAGCGCGGCAAGTTCATGGGCCCCCTGGGTGCCGTCTTCGGTCTCTCCGCCGTGGCGGGCCCCCTCCTCGGCGGTTTCTTCGTGGACCACCTCACCTGGCAGTGGGCGTTCTACATCAACATCCCTGTCGGCATCGCGGCGTTCATCATCGCCCTGGTGGCCCTGCAGCTGCCGAGCAAGAAGGCGCAGAAGCCGATCGACATCCTCGGGGTCATCCTGCTGTCGATCGCGACCACCTGCCTCATCTTCTTCACCGACTTCGGCGGCGACAAGGAGTTCGGCTGGTCCTCGCCCGCCACCTGGGCGTGGGGTGCGGGACTCGTCGCGGCTGCGACCTCCTTCATCCTCACCGAGGCGCGCGCGGCGGACCCGATCATCCCGCTGAGCCTGTTCCGCAACCCGATCTTCATCAACGCCACCGCCATCGGCCTCGTGCTCGGAATCGGAATGTTCGCCGCCATCGGCTTCGTGCCGACCTTCCTGCAGATGTCCTCCGGCACGTCGGCGGCGGCGTCCGGGCTGCTCATGATCCCGATGATGGTCGGCCTCATGGGAACGTCGATCTTCTCCGGAATCGCGATCTCGAAGACCGGCAAATACCGGATCTATCCGATCCTCGGCACGATCGTCACGGGTGTGGCCATGGCGGCGTTCACGACGCTGTCCGCCACCACGCCCATCTGGCTGATCTGCGTGTTCCTGTTCGTGTTCGGCGCCGGTCTCGGCCTGATCATGCAGGTGGTGGTGCTCGTGGTGCAGAACGCCGTTCCGGCCAGCGAGATCGGCACGGCCACCAGTACGAACAACTACTTCCGCGAGGTGGGCGCATCGCTCGGCACCGCGGTGTTCGGGACGATCTTCACGACGCGGCTCACGGAGAACCTGCTCGGCGTGTTCGCCGGTGCGGGTGCCTCGCCGGATGACGCGTCTGCTGCCGCCTCGACGATCGATCCGGCAACGCTCAGCACGCTTCCGGATGAGGTGCGCGACGGCATCGTCACCGCCTACGCGGACGCACTGGCACCGGTGTTCTGGTACCTGATCCCGTTCGTGGTGCTCGCCCTGGTGCTCTCGCTGTTCCTGAAGCAGATCCCGCTCTCCGACCAGGCCGGTCTCGTCGCCCGCGGCGAGGCGATCGGTGGCGAGGAGGCCGAGCGACTGGAGGCCGAGCAGCGCGCCGGCACTGCCGTCGCTCCGGCCGCGGACGCCCCTCCGCGCGGCTGATCACCACACCCGAGAAACCCAGGCAAGTCCGAGAAACCCCGCGTTTCTCGGACTTGCTTGGGTTTCTCGCGGGACTGCTCTACAGGTCCGCGAGGGGAAGAGCGGGGTTGGCCTCGAGCACCGCGGTGAGGTCCGACTCGAACAGCTCGATGTAGACGGCATCGTCACCGGAGAAGCGCAGCACGGTCACGAGGGCGTCCGCCAGCAGCTCGGCGGCTTCGCGATCCGCGCCCTCCGGGAAGGTGCGGGCGTGGTTCGGCGACACATCGTCGCTGCCGGCGCTGAATCCCCAACCGCGCAGCGCGGCGACCTGGAGGCCAGACAGCTGCGGGTCATTGATCTCATTGGACGAGACCTCGATGACGATCGAACCGTCGTCGTCCCGCGTTCCCTGGACGTAGGGCGGCTGCACGGCATCGCGCACCACCTCCACCACCCACGGGTCGTCCTCGCGGATCAGGTGCTCGAACAGATTGGCCAGCGCCTCGCGCACGGGGGACGTCTCGTCGCTCATGCGCTCATCCTGTCACGGCGATCGAGGCTGCAGCATCCGCGTGCCGCGCGCACTCGACGCTCTCCCCGCAGCCGGCGCACAGCACCACACGGTTGCGGCAGGCGTCATCGGCGCAATTGACCATCCGGGTGGTGGGCGTATCGCAGACGGTGCAGCGTCCGATCACCTTCGGATCCCGCCCCACCGGCACCGACTCGCGGCCGTCGAACACGTACAGCGACCCCTCCCACAGACCCGTGCTGCCGAAGCTCTCGCCGTAGCGGACGATGCCGCCATCGAGCTGGTACACCTCGCCGAAACCGCGGGCCGTCATCAGACTCGACAGCACCTCGCAGCGGATTCCGCCGGTGCAGTAGGTGACCACCGGCTTCCCCTTCAGGTGGTCGTACTTGCCGGAGTCGAGCTCGGCGATGAAGTCGTGCGTGGTCTCCACGTCCGGCACGATCGCCCCACGGAACCGGCCGATCTCGGCCTCGAAGGCGTTGCGGCCATCGAAGAACACGACGTCATCACCGCGCTCGGCCACGAGGTCGTGCAGCGCTCCGGGGCTGAGGTGCACGCCACCGCCGACCACGCCGCTCTCGTCCACGCGCAGCTCCCCCGGCGCCCCGAAGGAGACGATCTCGTCTCGCACACGCACACTCAGCCGAGGGAAGTCGAGAGTCAGACCCTCCTCGTCCAGGCCGGTGCCGCTGGACCATTTGACGTCCAGGCCCGCGAACGCCGGGTAGTCCTTCGTCTTGCGGACGTACTTCTTCAGCGCCGCCATGTCGCCACCGAGCGTGCCGTTGATGCCGTCCTGGGAGATGAGGACGCGGCCCCGCAGGCCCAGCCCCTCGCAGAGGTCACGCTGCCACAACCGCACGGCATCGGGGTCGGTGATCGGCGCGAACACGTAGTACAGGATGATCTTGGCGGGCACGATTCCAGGGTACGCGGGTCAGGCCCAGAGGAACCCGGCAGCGGGTGCCGGGGGTGCCGAGACCACCAGCTTCGCCAACTGCACGGCGCCCTCCAGCGGACCGCCGGCGGGCGGGATGAGTTCGGCGTCCGATCGGAGCTCACGGACCACGGCGCGGAAGGTAGCCGCATACTCGTCCGAGCGCAGCAGTCCGCCGGTGGCCGAGATGCGCGGCGGCAGGCCCGGCAGCGCAGCGACGGCGGAGTGCGCGGCCTCGGTCGCGGCCTCCCGAATGATCTCGCGCGCTGACGGGTCATCCAGCGCGGCGACATCGGCCGCGAAGGACGCGAGCACGCCGGCGCGATCATCGCGCGTGTACAGCTGGCCGGGCCAGGACATCGGGTCGCCGAACCGTTCCCGCGCCGCGACCAGCAGCGCGCCCGCATCGCCGACGACGCCGTCGCGCTGACGCATCGCCATCTGCAGCGCCCGCATCCCGATCCAGGAGCCGGAACCCCGATCGCCCAGCAGGTGCCCCCAGCCATCGACGCGGTTCCACACGCCCCGGAAGTCGGCACCGAGGGCGACTGCTCCGGTGCCGACGGCGATCACCGCACCGCTCGCACCGCCCAGCGCACCCAGATGCCCCGTGACGGCATCGATGCTGGCAGCGACTGCCGCACGCGGAACGCGCTCGCGCACACGGCGTACGAGCTCGTTCGGATCCGCCACCAGCGTGGCGATCCCGGTGGCGCCGATTCCGATCCCGACGATCGTGGCATCGGCCGAGTCCCGCACCGCCTGCTCGATCAGCGCGAGCGTAAGGTCGGGCCCCGCGCTCCCGGTGGCCGTCACCGCGCCGCGCGGACCACTGCCCTCGGCCAGCACGGCCCCGTCGGCCGACACCAGACGCGACCGCGACCCGGTGCCGCCGATGTCGATGCCGAGAAATGCCGTGACCACCGTGTCGGACCGCTCAGGCCGAGAGGTGCGCGAGAGCGGCGCGAACCGAGCCGCTTCCGGCCGCGAGCGCGGCCGACGCCTCGGCAGCCGTGACCGCCGCCACGGTCATCACGATCGCGGTTTTCAGGTCGCCACCAGACTCCTCCAGGCGGGCGCGGGCCTCGGCATCCGCGATGCCCGTTGCTTCGCGCAGGATCCGCACCGTGCGCTCGCGCAGCTTGGCGTTTGTCGCCACCACCGAGACCATGAGGTTGCCCCAGGTGCGACCGACGGCCACCATGAGGGCCGTGGAGAAGCCGTTCAGCACGAGCTTCTCGGCGGTGGCGGCCTTCAGGCGGGTGGATCCGGTGAGCACCTCGGCTCCGGTCTCCAGCACGATGTCGAAGTCGGCCAGCGGGGCAAGCGAGGCGTTCGGGTTCGACGAGATCAGCACGGTGTGCGCTCCCGCGGCCCGAGCGGCGCGCAGTGCGCCACCGACGTAGGGGGTGTTGCCGCTGGCCGCGAGGCCCACCGCGACGTCGCCCGGACGGAGGTCGGCTGCGGCAGCGGCGCCGTCCTCCTCCGAGTCCTCGGCGTTCTCGACGGCGTCCAGCAGCGCAGTGGCGCCACCGGCGATGTGCGCCACGACACGGCCCCGCTCCAGGTTGAACGTCGGTCGCAGCTCGGCGGCGTCCAGCACGCCGAGTCGTCCGGAGGTCCCGGCACCGAAATAGTGCACGTTGCCCCCGGCGCGGAAGGATTCCGCAGCCAGTTCCACAAGCTCGGCCAGCTGGGGGATGATCCGCTGCACCGCATCGACGGCAACGCGATCCTGCTCGTTGAGGAGTCGGAGCACCTCGGCGGCGGGCAGGGCGTCCAGATCGGCCGATGCCTCGAGTCGCTGCTCGGTGGGCGGGAGCGGCCGCGCGGCTGCGGCGTCGGGGATTGCGTTCATGCTGTGATGCCTCACTCGGAAGAATGTTTCTCAGACCAGTATGGTGAAAAATATTCAGAGTTCAATCGCGCCTTGAACATTTTTGCCACACTGGCGGGTATTCTCAGGTGGCACCGGTGCGTGTGCCCGGTGGCACCACCCAGCACGAAGGAGCGGCCATGAGCGATATGCTCACGAGCCTGCGGCAGAAGCTCGGATCGATGAGCCGCACCGAGCGTCTCGTGACCGACGCGGTCCTGCACGATCCGAATCTCGTGCTGCAATCGACCATCACCGAGCTCGCCGAATCGGTCGGAGTCTCCACGGCATCGGTCACCCGTATGTGCCGCGCGGCGGGTTTCGCCGGCTACAAGGACTTCCGTCTCGCTTTCGCCTCCGCCCACAGCCGGGAGGAAGCGTCGCGCGAGCATTTCCAGGTTGCGGACGCGGACATCTCCACGGAGGACTCCGTGGCGGAGCTGGTCTCCAAGGTGGCGTACCAGGAGGTGCGGGCAATCGAGGACACCGCTCGCGCGCTGGATCTCACGGCTCTCGACGCCGCCGCCACCACCCTCGGTGCGGCAGCCCGAGTCGAGGCCTTCGGCGTCGGGTCCTCCAGCCTCACGGCGCAGGATCTGCAGCTGAAGCTGCACCGCATCGGCACACCCACCTTCTGCTGGAGCGACACTCATCTCGCCCTGACGTCCGTCGCGAGCACGGATGAGCGCAGCGTCGTGCTCGGAATATCGCACGCCGGCTACACGCTCGAGACGCAGCAGGTGCTCGCGCTGGCGCGAGAGCGCGGTGCCACGACCATCGCGATCACCAACGATCCGTCCTCCCCCGTCGCCCTCGCCGCCGACATCGTGCTCACCACCGTGGCGCGCGAGGCGGCGTTCCGCACCGCGGCGATGTCGAGCAGGCTCGCCCAGATGGTGATCGTCGACTTCCTCGTGGTGCGGATGGTGCAGCGCAACTTCACCACGGCGGAGCGCCTGCTGGTGGCCAGCCACGACGCCGTGCGCGCACACAAGCTCCCGCGTCGCTGACCCCGAGCGATGCCGGTCAGCTCGTGACGAGTACCCCGTCGTGCAGCTCCAGCACACGATCTGCGCGCTCCGCCATCGCCGCATCGTGCGTCGCGACGACCGCCGCCGTGCCCTCCGTGTGCACGAGCCGGGCGATCAGATCCATGATCTGCGCGCCGGTCTCGCTGTCCAGCTGCGCGGTGGGCTCGTCCGCCAGCAGAATCCCGGGCGCCATCACGAGAGCGCGCGCGATTCCGACCCGCTGCTGCTGACCGCCCGACAGCTCGCTCGGGCGCTGACGGCTGTGCTCGGCGAGTCCCACGGCCGCCAGCGCCGCGGCGACGCGCGCATCGCGCTCGGCGACGGGCGTGCGGCGGATGCGCAGCGGAACCTCGACGTTCTCCGCGGCGCTGAGCTGCGGGATGAGCCCGCCCGTCTGGAGGATGGAGGCGACGCGGTCGCCCAGCAGTGCGGAAAGATCCGTCGACGCCGCGGCCAGATCCTGCCCGTCCACGAACACAGCACCGGAGGTCGGGCGATCGAGACCACCGAGCAGGCTCAGCAGCGTGGTCTTGCCGGCACCCGATCGGCCGCGCACCACCACCAGCTCCCCCGCCGCCACCGACATCGTCACCCCGCGCACCGCGTGCACGTCCCCGGCGGGCGTGCGGAAGGTGCGGACGAGGTCCACGGCGCTCAGCACGTTCGTCATCAGCGCTCTCCCTCGGCGTTCGCGGCGTTCGCAGCGGCACGCGCCGCACGTGCTTCGGCCCGCGTCAGCGGACGTGGTCCGGTCGGACGCTCCGATGTCGCTGCGACAGGCGACGGGATCGATGGTCGCACCTGCACGTGATCGGGTTCCAGCGAGACCTTCACGCGATCGCGCAGCTGCAGCGCCGAGACGAACTCCTGCGGCAGCTGCAGACGTCCAGCGCGGTCCATCACCGCGTACTCCTCGGCCACCCGCATCGTCTCGCCGTCCGCACCGGTGAGCGTGCTGCGCAACGTCTCGGTCGATGTGCGTCCGTCACGAATGCGCACCGTCCGACCGACGTGCTGCGTGATGGCGGCGTCATGGGTCACGATCAACGTGGTCACGCCCCGTTCGGCATTGACCGTCTCCATGGCCGCGAGGACTTCGGCACCGGTTGCCTCGTCGAGCTCGCCGGTGGGCTCGTCGGCGAGCAGCACCCGCGGCTCGTTCGCCAGCGCCACCGCGATGGCCACCCGCTGCTGCTGACCACCCGAGAGCTGTGCGGGCCGACGATCGGCGATGTCTCCGATCTCGAGCAGCTCGAACAGCTGATCGGTGAGAGAACCGCGTCGCGCCTTCGGCACGACCCGTGCCACGGCGTGCGCCATCGCGATGTTCTCGCGCGCGGTGAGATACGGCAGGAGGTTGCGCGAGGACTGCTGCCAGACGAAGCCGACGCTGCGACGGCGATACGCCAGCCGCTCCGGTCGCCGCATCGTGGTCAGGTCGTGACCTGCCACCTGAGCGACACCCGCCGTCGGAGCGTCGAGTCCGGCGAGGATGCCGAGGAGCGTGGACTTCCCCGATCCGGAGGCACCGACAAGGGCCACCATCTCCCCGGTCGCCACGGTGAGGTTGAGACCTTGCAGAGCCTGCACCTCGATGCCCTGAGCCGTGAAGATGCGCACGACGCCGTCACACAGGATCCCTCCCGTGCCGATGTCGCCCGCGAGCGCGGTCGCGTTCATCGCCTCATCCTTCCTCTCTCCTGCGCTGATCCGACGCTCGTGACGCACGCGCGGCTGCCACCGCGGCGGCGACGAGGCCGATCAGCACCACGGCCAGCGTGTAACCGACGATCACAACGAGCTGCCCCAAGCCACCCCAATGAATCGCCGGCCGGACCGACCCGCCGACGAACCCGGTCAGATCCAGCGCCGCGATCACCACCGCAGACATCACGAAACCGGCGGCGGCACCGAACGGAATCGTGACGATCAGCGTGGGCAGCACGTCCCAGGCGACCAGCGCGAACCCGCGACTGCGTGAGCCCAGAGACCGCAGCACCTGCAGCGCACGCGCACGTGCGGGGGCACCGAGCACGAGCATCATCACGATGCAGACTCCGAGGAGCGCGGCCACCAGCGCGAGCGAGATCGCCAGCGCCGCGCGCACAGCCTGCAGGGCCGGATCGGCGCTGCGCTCGGCGATCACTCCGTCCGGCGTTGTGAACTGCGGTGCGGCCAGCGCCCCGTTCAGCCCGGCTTCCACATCGCTCAGCTTCGCGGACGGATCCAGCCGGACGAACAGCACATCGGGGGCATCCTGGCGGACTCCGAGGTCTCGCATGGCGGCGTGATCCACCAGAATCCAGACGTCATATCCGCCGTACGGGTTATCGTCCGGCGCCACCGACTCGATGGTCAGCAGGTGACCGTTGGCGGTCAGCTCTTCGCCGCCGAGCCGTGCTCGTGCGGATTCCGAAACGATGATCGGGATGCTGTCCGCCGTGGGAGCTGCGGGAAGCGCGACGCTGGCCTCGCCCGCGCGCACGTCGGCGAGCTCGGCGCTGTCGATCACGAACATGCGCACCGGCACCTTCTGTCCGCCGGTGCTGATGTTGAGCTTCGACGACGAGTACACCGGGGCGAGCGACGCGATCCCCGGGACGGTGCGCGCGGCGGCCAGTCGCTCCGGGCCGATGTACGCCGTCTGCACCCGCAGCTCGGCACCGGTCTGCGCGCGGGCCGTGTCTTCGATACCGCCATCGACGGTCGCCGCGAAGCTCACGGCGAAGACGGCAACAGCAAGGCCCACGATCGCCGCGAGCGCGGAGGCCGATCGGACGGCCGGCAGCCGCGCTGATCGGGCCGGTCCGAGCAACGGCATGAGCCGTGGCGACCGGACCCCTGCGCGTTCTGCGGCGCTCAGCAGCAGGGGAACCACCCGCAGTGCGACGATCCCGGCGATCACCGTGAGCGCCAGCGGAATGATCGTCAGCAGCGGATCCCAGGTGGCCACCTGCCCACCCCGCCCGGCTACGAGGGCAACCAGCGCGGCGCAGCACAGCACCACGAACGCCTCCACGACGAGCCGGCGCACCCGCCCGCCGGTCGCGGCTCCGGCAGCCGCACGCAGTTCTGCGCGCGCGGACACGGCCGCCGCGAGCGGAAGGACGGCGGCGGGGACGAGGGCGAAGACAAGCGGGGCGATCAGCGAGGTCGGGTGCTGCCAGAGACCCAGCGCCACGGTGCTCGCCACTCCGATCCCGCCGCCCAGCGCGCCGAGCAGGAGTCCCTCCACACCGAGAACGAGGGATACCCCGGTGGCGGAGGCACCGCGCGCGCTCACCAGGCGCACGATGCCGGCACGACGCTGTGCGAGCATGCGTCCGGCCAGTGCGAGCGCCACCAGCGCCACCGCGAGCGGACCGACCGCGATCACCGCGAACACGGCGAGCAATGCCCCGCCGCGCCCGACGGCCGCAGTGAGCACCGGGGGCGCGGCCGAGGTCAGCACATATCCGCGATCAGTGAGGTCGGAGAAGGTCATCGCCACTCGGAATCGCGAGGTGGACGCACCGCGCAGACCCGCGGCGACGTCGTCGGCGGAATCCGCGGTGATCCGCTCGCCCTGCACGGGGATCCAGCTGACGGTCGTCGCCGTCTCCTCGAAGTCGGTGACGAACTGGTCCATGGACTCCGGGGCGGCGTACGCGGCGGCCACCACCACGATGCCGCCCTCGCTGGTGGGTGCGCGCCCGCTGATGACGGATGACGGCGAGTACGTCCAATCCGGATCGTCCGGCTCCTGCACCTCATACGTGCCAGTCAGCACCAGCACACGACCCGCGAAGTCGCGGCGCTGCCCGATCGGCCACTCCAGCTTCGCGGAGGCATCGACAGAGATCGCCACCGGGATGTCGCCCCCGGCGACGGGTACCCCGGGAGCGGTGCCCTCGACGATGTCCACGCGAGCGGCCCAGCGCGGATCCAGCGTCAGCATCACGTCGTTGGCCACCTGATGCTCGGGCGGATCCCCCACCGGGGTGCTCCACCCGCTCGTCACCTGGACGATCATGCGGGCCTCGCCGAGCACGTCCGCGGTCTCCGGCATGCGCTGCGCGACCTGCTCGCGAAGATCCGCCGTGGGTCCGGTCCAGGTGGCGCGATCATCCGCACTCAGCCGCGGAAGCCCGGCCCCGCTGCCCGAGAGATCGCGGCTCGAGGGCGGCAACTGGGCCAGCGCGACGCGGACGGTGTCGGTGCGGGCGGATTCCAGAAAGGCGGGGGCCGCGGCGCCGATCACCGACAGCACGGCGACGACGAGGACGACGAATGCCGACATCACGGGAGCGGTGACGGCGGTGCGCGCCAGCAGTGCCGCCGTCGCGGGTCGTCGACTCACAGCGCACCTCCCAGCAGCGGCACGATGGCGACGGCGACGGCAGCACCCGCGATCGCTCCGGCAACCACGGCGAAGCCGGCCACGGCGACGATCTCCCCGCGCGCCGCTGCTCGCACGGATCGCGGAGTCACTCCCAGCGAACGCAGCGCAGGCTCATCGGCGCGCCGCTCGCGGGCGACCGCGCTCATCACCGCGGTGAAGCCCGCGGCCGCGATGACCGCGGCCAGCCCGATCCCGGCGAGCAGGGCGAGCATCACGGGAGCGCGCACGGGGGCGTCGGTATCGGTCAGCGCGGTGCGGATCTGCACGGGTACGGCGCTCAACGCGCGCAGCTGTGCCGCGGCCGCCGCCGGATCGTCCGTGTGAACCCACACGCTCGTGGGTTGCGGCACCACTCCGGTGCGCGAGACCCCGAGCTTCTGGAGCACGGCCAGATCCATCAGCACGCCACGATCACCGGCGCCCGCGACCGTGGGGACCACGCCGATCACGGTGACCGGGACGGTCTTGGACAGCGCGGTGAGGCGGACATCCATCTGATCGCCCGGGCGCGCTCCGAGGCGGTCGGCGAGAACTCCGCCGAACACGACCGGAATGCGACGCTCCGATGCGTCCTCCAGCCCCACGAGCGCCGCGGGATCTGCCAGGGCGTCGGCCTGGGTGCGAGGCACAGCGAGCGCCGTGGCGGCTTCCGCCCCCACCGTCGCGGGCCCGCTGAGCGCCACCGACGCCTCGTCCCCGAAGGCATCTGCGACGGTCTGGGCAGCCGACGCGTCGCCGCCGGGCTGCACGGGGAATGTCGCGCGCACATCGGCACCAAGGGTGCGATACTGCGCCGTGGCCTGAGCCTCCCGCATCGCCGGAAGGAGGATCGCGCCGATCGTGGCGATGCCCGCGGCCAGTGACAGACACAGCAGCGCGGCGGTGAGGGTGCGACTGCTGCGCGAGATCCGCCGCAGCATCAGTGCTGTGCCGAGTCCGCGGCTGCGCCGGGCGGCGCGGGCCGCCACCGCGGCGAGCGGGCCCGCGATCACAACGATGACCAGGGCCGCGGTGAGGAGCAGGAGCACGGGGGCGAGCAGAGCGAACAGGTCCGCACTCCCGTCCGGGGCCACGATGCCGCCACGGGCCTGCAGCTGCAGGTACGAGACCACCGCCACCGCCGCCACGATCAGCAGCGGCGTCGCGAGGGCGATGACCGTGGCGCGATCAGAGTCGGTTCGCTCTCGGAGGAACGGTCGCCGCGCGGCGGCGGATCCCCCCACCACGAGCGCGACCGTCACGAGCACCCCTGCCACGAGAGCGGCAGGCATCACGGCATCGCGCGGCGCCACCTGCCACGCCGAGGCGATGAACGTGACGATTCCCACGCCGATACCCGCGGCAACGCCGGTGACGACGAGGAGCTCGGTTACCGCGTCCCGCGCGGTGGCGGGCGCCGATGCGCCGCGAGCGCGAAGCAGATCCGTCTCGACGCGACGGGTCTGTGCGAGGGAGAGGACGAGGAAGCCGAGCACGATCGCCGCGAGCACCAGGACCACGGCGAGAGGCAGCAGGGCGATCGCGCGTGTTCCCATGCCGGCACGATCGATGCGCGCCAGGGTGCTGCCCAGGTCACCGCTCACCGAGAGTCCGATCGAGCTCTCCGGGTCAACGCTCTTCGGCACCCGATCCAGCAACCCTGTTCCACTGCGGTAGGCATCGATGCCGGCGGCGGACAGCTCGGTCGGAGCGATGATCCACTCCACGCGCCCGGACATCGACAGGGCGCGGAGCGAATCCTCGGTGACGAGCAGCGGACCGGCTGCGTCGCCGGTGCGACCGGACGAGACGGCAGGATCGCCCGCCCATGCGGGATCTGTGTCGTCCTGCGGCTGCCAGATTCCGGTGATGCGCAGGTCGTCGCCTGCAGTGCGAATCACGTCGCCGATGGAGACTCCCGTGGCTTCCGCAGCCGGTTTCAGAATCGCGGTCTCGCCCGCAGCAACGGGCCAGGCACCGGCCGTGAGCTCCGCGCGCTCGGTCGCACCGGCGTCCGCGAGAAGCTCCCAGACCCGACCGCCGTCATCCGTCACGATGGCGCTCTCGCGACGATCGATGCGCACGGGAGCCGTACCGTAGGAGGCAGTGACCGCCGCACGGACGCGCTGGTCGACATCGTCCAGATCGGCGACCCCGTTCGCGGCGATGCGCATCGTGCGGGCATCCGGTGCCGCGGCCTCCAGCATGCGGTCGGACCCGGCAGTCACGCCGGCCGTCGTGACGGTCTGGAGGATTCCGACGCCGGCGGTGGCGATGAGCACCAGCAGCGCGAGGGCAATGAGTCGGCCCATGCCGACGCGGGCTCGGCGCCAGGCGAATGCCATCGTCTCCCCCTACCGGCCCGTCGGCGGCCATCCATGCCACCGCGGCGGTGCGGGGACTCCGACAGACTAACCGGAATCAGACCGGTTCCGCCGGTGACGCCTCAGCGTCGCCGCAACCCCGCATCCGCGTCCACGATCACGTCACCGAAGAGGCGATGCAGTGCACGACGGTCGGCGGGCGAGAACCAGCTGAGCTCCACCGCCGCAGTGCTCCCGGATCGCGTACGGAAGCTCCATCCCGCCAACGCCGGCATCCGGGGGCGCGACGGAATGTTCTCCACCACGTGGGTGAAGTCGGTGAGCAGTGCCCGCCAGGTGGGTCGGAACCGTCGAGTCAGCACCACCTCCCGCTCATCCAGCGAGATCGTGGTTCCCGTCGCGATGAGCGCCATCACACCGAAGACGGCGAGCATCGCGACCACCACGATCACGGAGGCGATCGGATTGCTGCGTGAGACGCCCCAGACGATCACCAGAGCGCCGGCCCAGAGCAGGGCGTACGAGCTGAGCGGCCCCCAGATTCCGCCACGGATCAGGACGGGTGCGAGCGGCGGAGTGAACACGTCTCGATCGTATCGGTCGGCTCAGGTGTGCACGCCGTCGAGGTACCACCAGCGCCCGCTCTGGCGGACGAAGCGGCTGCGCTCGTGAATGTGTCCGAGCTCGCCCGATACCTCGCGGTAGCGCGCGACGAACTCCACGATGCCGCGCTTGGCGTCGTCCGCGACAGGCGGCGCGTCAAGGATCTCGAGTCCGAGCCAGTGAGTCCCGTCGTCGAGCGGCAGCTCTGCAGGCGCCGAGCCCGGATGCCAGGTGCTCAGCAGATACTCCGCATCGCTGCGCGCGAAGGCCGTGTAGCGCGACCGCATCAGCTGCTCCGGGGACGCGGGCAGGGCAGCTCCTGTGAGGAACCGCAGGCAGCACAAAGAAGCTTCGGCACCGGATCCGCAGGGACACACACTCATACCCCTATTCTCGTCGGTGCCCGCCGCTCTGGTCACAGCAGAGGCCTCGACAAACTGCCGGGCCAGGCGGGAGCATGAACGCATGCTCTTCGATCTGCCCGCGCCCATGCTCGCCAAGGCCGTCGGTGCCATTCCGGACCCTGCCCGTCACCCGGGCGGCCTGCTGTTCGAGCCGAAATGGGACGGATTCCGGGTGCTTGCGGCGTGGGACGGTACCGACGTGGAGCTCGGCTCCCGCGGTGCCAAGCCGCTGACACGGTACTTCCCGGAACTCGTCGAGGCGCTGCCACGGCTGCTGCCCCGCCCCGCCATCATCGACGGCGAGATCGTCGTGGCCACCGGTCCCGCGGGTTCGCGTCGGCTGGACTGGGAGGCGCTGTCGCAGCGGATCCACCCCGCCGCCTCCCGCGTGGCGCTGCTGTCCGAGCAGACCCCCGCGATGATCGTGGCCTTCGATCTGCTGCGCGACGGCGATGAGGATCTCACCGCGCTGCCCTTCCGGGAGCGCCGGGAACGCCTCCTCGCGCTTCTGGCATCGGCACCCGATCCGCTGCACGTGACGCGTGCCACCACCGACGCCGCCGCCGCGGCGGACTGGCTCAGCCGATTCGAGGGGGCGGGCCTGGACGGCGTGGTGGCGAAACCCCTCGACGACAGCTACCAACCCGGCAAGCGCGCCATGCTGAAGATCAAGCACGCACGCACGGCCGATGTCGTCGCCCTCGGCTACCGCGTCCATGCCTCCGGATCAGGCGTCGGGTCGATTCTCGTGGGGCTGTACGGCGAGGACGGACTGCTGCGTCAGGTGGGCGGTGTTTCAGCCTTCACCAACGCACGGCGCCAGGAGCTGGTGGACGAACTCGAGCCGCTCGTGGAGCGAGACGCCGAGGGACAGCTCGTGCGCGCCGAGGGCGAGCGCAGCCGATTCAGCGGCAGCAAGGACGTCAGTTTCGTCCCGCTGCGCCCCGAGCGCGTGCTGGAAGTCCGCTACGACCAGCTGGAGGGGCTGCGCTTCCGCCACACGGTCCAGTTCGAGCGGTGGCGCCCGGACCGCGACCCGCGCTCGTGCACCTACGAACAGCTCGAGCACGTCCCCCGCTTCGATCTGGACGACGTGCTCGAAGGCTGATCGTCACATCTCCACCATCCCCCACGGGGAGTCGTACGCGGCGGGATCGGCGAGCAGCTCCAGGAAGGGCGAGGCGGGAAACGCCTCCGGACCCAGCACACCGGTGCCGCTCCAGACACCGGTCGAAAGCAGCTCCAGCGCCACGATGGGGTTGATCGCCGTCTGCCAGACGACCGCCTGGGATCCGTCCCGCGCCATCGAATCGGCGTTGTCCACCACGTGGTACAGGTAGGTCGAGCGGGGCTGGCCGTCGCGCCCGATCCCCGTGACGTGGATGCCGGCGCAGGTCTTGCCGTGCATCCGATCGCCCAGTGTCGCCGGGTCCGGAAGGCTCGCCGCCACGACGTCGCGCGGCGAGACCTGACCGCCGGGCACCGTCACGCGCTCCGTCTTGTCCAGCCCCAGCTTGTGCAGCGTTCGCAGCACCTCGATGAACTCCGAGCCCAGACCGTACTTGAACGTGACCTTGCGCGCCTTCGTCCAGCGCGGCATGAGCAGGACCTCCTCGTGCTCCACGTTGACGCACTCCACCGGGCCGATGCCCTCCGGGAAGTCGAAGACCTCCGGCTCGCTGAACGGCTCGGTGGTGTACCAGCGACCGTCCTCGTAGACGACCGGCGGATTGAGGCATTCCTCGATGGTGGTCCAGATGGAGAACGAGGGGGCGAAGTCGTAGCCGTCGACCGTGAGGTTGGCACCATCGCGCACCCCGATCTCGTCGATGCTCTGGAACAGCTCATCCTCGGCGTAGCGCGCGAACACATCCGCCAGCCCCGGCTCCACGCCGATGCCCACCAGCGCGAGCCGCCCCGCGGCCTCCCAGTCCTCGGCGAGGGCGAACTGCTCGTCACCGAGTTTCACGCCGGGCAGGCTGAACGGCTGCTCCGGATGCGGATGCGACAGACTCATCGCCATGTCGAGGTAGGTGGCGCCGGCGGCGAACGCACCACGGAAGATCGGCATGACGAATCGCGGATCCACGGCGTTCAGCACGTGGGTGATGCGGTGCTCGTGGATGAGATCCGCCACCGATCCCTCGTCCGAGGCGTCCACGCGTGCCGCGCTGAAGCGATCATCGGCGAGCTCAGCCACCAGCTGCTCGGGTCGCGCCGGATCGTAGTCGGCGAGCACGATCGCCTCGTAGAAGCCCCGCCGCTTCGCGATGCGTGCCGCGGCAGATCCCACGCCGCCCGCCCCCAGGATCAAAATGCGCATGTGTCGTCCCCTCCCGCACGTCGCCGTGCGTTGTTCGTCTTACCAGGCCCCGCCGGAGGTGAGACCTCCGTCAACGGAGCGCTCCAGTCCGTACTCGTCCTCCGGCACCAGCACCTCGGTGTCCTCGTTCAGCGCCTCGCCGCGGAAGAACGGCCGAGACTCACGGAAGCGCGACCACACCACCATCAGCAGGACGCCCAGCAGCAGTGAACCGAGGCCGATCACGAACGCGCCTCCCACGCCGAGCAGGGTCGTATAGCCGTAGTCCACGTCCCACATGTCGATCAGCGACTGCACGAAGGCATACGTGAGGATCAGGGCACCCAGGAGCGGGAAGATCCCCTTGAACCAGAGATCGCGCGCCGAGCGAGACAGCTCGCGGCGGAAGTACCAGACGCAGGCGAAGCCGGTGATCGCGTAGTAGAACGCGATGGCAAGACCCAGCGAGAGGATCGAGTCCTGCAGGATGTTGTCGCTGATCAGGGTCATGCCGACGTAGTAGACCGTGGCGGCGATGCCCATCATGAGCGTGGAGAACGAGGGCGTCTTGTACTTCGGGTGCACGTTCTCGAACCGCTGCGGCAGCGCCTTGTACACCGCCATCGCGAGAGTTCCGCGCGCGGTCGGCAGGATCGTGGTCTGGGTCGATGAGATCGCCGAGACCAGCACCGCGATGATCAGGACGAAGCCGAGGGGCCCGAGCAGCGGGTCGCGCAGCACCAGGAAGATGTCGTCCTGGTTGTCCGGGTTTCCGAGGCCGACACCGGTCTCGCCGAGGCCCGCGTAAGCCATGGCCGCAACGGTCACCGCGACGTAGGTGCCGACCAGCACGATGCAGGTCAGAACCGCAGCGCGACCGGGGATGCGTTTCGGATCTTTCGTCTCCTCGTTGAGGGCGAGGCAGGTGTCCCAGCCCCAGTAGATGAACAGGCACAGCAGCACGGCCTCGACGAAGCCCGGGTACGACTCGAAGGCGAACGGGTTGAACCAGCTGAGCTCCGGTGCCACCCCGCTCTCGGCCTGGCCCGTGGAGACCTTCCAGATCGCCGCGACCACGAACAGCGCGAGGGCGGCGTACTGGATGATGAGCAGGATGTTCTGAATGCGCTCACCGAGCTCGACGCCGCGATAGCTGACGTAGGTCATCGCCGCGATGAACACGACGCCGGTGGCGGTCACCAGGACCGTGTTGTCGGCGAGCGATCCGTCTCCGATCATGAGCCACAGGTAGGTGCCTGCCACCTGGGAGAGGTTCGCCAGCACGATGATGCCGGCGATGGCGACGCCCCAGCCGCCCATCCACCCGAGGATCGGCCCGAAGGCCTTCGTCGCCCAGGTGAAAGTGGTGCCGCAGTCCGGCACGCGGTTGTTCAACTCGCGATATGCGAAGGCGATGAACAGCATCGGCACGAAAGCGATGATGAAGGCGATCGGGGCCTGTGCGCCGACAGCTGCCACGACGAAGCCGAGCGTGGCGACGAGCGAGTACACCGGGGCGGTGGAGGCGAGACCGATGACGGTCGAGCCCCACAGCCCGAGTTTCGCGACAGCGAGGCCCTTGCCTGTGGGCGGACCGGGAACCGCGCCGTTCTGCGAGCGCGCGGGACCGGCGGTGTCGCCGGTCGCATCGGGTTGCGACGTCATGGCGCGACGGTAGCGGCTCGCGCGCAGCCGCGTCAATGGTTCGCCCGGATCGGAGTCGCGATCAGTCCTGCTTGCGGGCGCGAGAGGGCTGCACGCGCGGCGGCTCGCCGGGCATCTTGGGAAACTCCGGCGGGAACGGCATCTCGCCGAGACCGGCCTCCAGATCGCGCTCCCACCACTCCAGCAGGGTGTCGATCCGTCCCGGAGTCGCGCTGAACCGCGCCCAGGGATCGCCGATCTCCGCCAGGCGTGCGGGAATGGTCCGGACCGTGAAGGCGGTGGGGTCGACCTCGTCCAGCTCGTCCCAGGTGATCGGCGTCGAGACGGTTGCCGTCGGCAGCGCACGAGGGCTGTAGGCGCCCGCCATCGTGCGGTCGCGATTGGCCTGGTTGAAGTCGATGAAGATGCGCTCGCCGCGCTCTTCCTTCCACCACGCTGTGGTGACGCGATCGGGCATGCGCCGCTCTAGCTCGCGTCCGGCCGCGATCACCGCGTGACGGACATCCAGGAACTCGTGTGTGGGCTCGATCGGGCAGAACAGGTGGATCCCGCGGTTTCCGCTGGTCTTGATCCACGACTCGAGCCCCGCCTCGCTCAGCACGGACCGCATGCCGTGAGCGGCATGAACGGCGTCGGCGAAGGTCGTTCCGGGCTGCGGGTCCAGGTCGATGCGCAGCTCGACCGGATTGTCGGTGTCGCTTGCGAGCGACGCCCACGGGTGGAACACCACCGTGTTCATCTGCACCGCCCACACGATCGCCGCAGGCTCGGTGAGCACGAGCTGGGGGTGGGTCCTGCCCGAGTTGTAGCGGACCGAAACAGAGTCTACGAAGTCGGGCGTCCCCTTCGGCGGGTTCTTGGAGAAGAAACTCTCCCCGCCGATCGCGCCCGGGAAACGCTCTAGCGACACCGGCCGATCTCCGTTGGCGGCGAGGAACGGGGTCGACACCGCGATGACGTAGTCGGCGAGCTCGTGCTTCGTGATTCCGACCGCGGGGAACACCTCACGGTTCGGGCTCGACAGCGACACCTCCCGCTCGCCCTCGGGTCCGGGAACGGTCAGCGTGATGCGCTCGGAGGCCATACCGGCACCCTACGCGTCACCCCTCACCCGCGAAACACCCAAGCAAGTCCGAGAAACCCTGCGTTGCGGGGTTTCTCGGACTTGCTTGGGTGTTTCGATGCGGATTCGCGCGTCAGGACGCGGGGGTCAGCAACGGGGCGAGCTGCTCGCGCGTGAGACGCAGGTTGGGACCGGCGGGATCCAGGATCACCCCGGACACACCCGAATTGTCGGCCAGAGCCTTGACCAGCGCATCCGGGGCGAACGGCGCAGCCTGCTCACCGCGGCCGAGCGCGACGACCTCGAGCGGGTGCGTGAACAGCTGGAGGAGGCGCCGCCCATCGGATGTGTGCGCCTCGGCCACCCCGAAGCGCGGTGTGCCGTCTTCGTTGTCGCCGGCGCGGCCGACAGCGACCCAGACCCGACCCTCGCGGAGCGCCTCGACCGCAGCGGCGGGGGTCTCCTCGGTGCGCTCACCGGCGATGAGGGACTTGACCGAGAACGTCGGGTCGCATTCCCCCATCACGCGCTCGATGAGGTCGCGCGGCACCACGGCGCGCGCGGTCCCGGAGAAGTTGTCGATCACCAGGCCGGCGAACTCGTTCGCGAGCACATGACGCAGCACGAGCGCGGCGGGCTGGCCGATAGCGCTGGTGCCGGTGTCGCCGTCTGCCTCGACGGCCTGCTGCAGCGCACGCCCCGAGCTGAAGGCGAGCATGTAGTTCTCATCGCCGTTGCGGATCACGCCCAGCTGGAGGTCCTCGCCCGCCTCGACCTGCTGGCGGGCATCCCCCTTCACGCGTAGGAAGAGGTGACCCTGCAGCGCCTGGCGGAAGACACCGAGAAGTTCGGCACCGGAGGGCGCCTCACCCAGACGCGCAAGCGCATCACGCAGCACCGCGTTGTCGCGCAGACCCGGGACCGTCTCCAGCTCGGTGGGCGGCTCATCGGCGGCGAACGGCAGCGCTACCGTGCCATCGGCGTTGTGTCCGGGTGCGGCGACCGGAACCGCCACCGGCGGGGTCGGCTGTGCGGCCGGCTTCGGTTGCGGCGCGCTCGCGCCGAGGCCTCCGAAGGATGAGACGCTGATGTTGACGTGCGGAACGGGCTCGGCGGGTGTCGTCGCGGCTTCCTCCTCCACCTCAACGGTCGCCGCCGATTCCTCGGGCGCGACCGATGCGTCGGGCGTGGACGGGGTGTTCTTTCGGCGCGAGAAGAGAGCCATGCGCCCAGCCTAACGGGCGGGCAACCGGGGCGGCTTCCCCGAGCGTCATCCAGCGGCGGAGAGGGGGCAAGACCCCCGGCGCTCATGAGGGGCACCGGGGGTCTTGGCTACGGCCGGACGCGACTCGGCGATCGATGGCGAGGCACCCCTGCCCGCATGACCCCGAAGGTCCACCGCCGCAACACCGCTCCCACACTTCGTCCGCTCACGCGGACGATACCGAGGGCCGGATCGGGAGCAGCCGAGGAAGCGGATCGGTTGAACGGGTACGACAGCGGAGCGCACGAATCCCCCGATGTGTGCACTGCTGTGTTGCTGTCCATCCCCCGATGCCTTCCCCCGCTCGAGAATAACTCGCATCGGAGGATTTCTCCCTGATCACCGGAAAGATTAAGCATGCATAGTGCACACGCTTAGCGCGATCAGAGCTTCTCGATCGGGGCGATCTTGATGAGCAGCTTCTTGGCTCCGGCCGCGTCGAATCGTACGTGGGCAATGCGCTTGGCACCCTCGCCCGTGACGGCGTCCACCCGGCCCTCACCGAAGTCGTCGTGGCGGATGCGATCTCCCGGGGCGAGCTCCAGATCTCCGTTGTCGCGGACCCGGGCGGTCACGCGGTTAGTGAACTTGTCGAGGCTGGTGGATTTGGGGCCGAAGCCCGCGCTTTCACTGCGCCCGAGCGGTTTCGGACCGAATCCGCCGGAACCGCGCCGAGCGTTCAGCGCGCGCGACTGCGTGCCGCCCCGCGAGTTCACATCGCCCGGCGATTGACGCCAGTGCAGCAACTCGGCAGGGATCTCCTGCAGGAACCGGCTGGGCATCGCCACCGTCACCTCGCCGAACTGCGCGCGCGTCATCGCGAGAGTGATGAACAGTCGCTTACGGGCACGGGTGATGCCCACGTAGAACAATCGGCGCTCCTCCTGCGGCCCGCCCGGCTCGCCCGCCGAGATGCGGTGCGGGATGAGGTCCTCCTCCACGCCGGTGAGGAACACGGCGTCGTATTCCAGCCCCTTCGCCGTGTGCAGCGTCATCAGCGACACGACGCCGGACTCGTCGTCAAGATCGTCCGCGTCCGAGACCAGCGCGACATCGGCGAGGAAATCACTGATCGCGCCGTCAGGATTGTTGCGCGCGAACTCGCGGGCGACGGCGACGAACTCGTCGAGGTTCTCCAGCCGCGCTTCGTCCTGCGGGTCCTTGCTCAGACGCAGCATGTCGAAGTAGCCGGACTTCTCCAGCAGCAGGGTGAGCCCCTCGGCCACCGACGTGGGCGGAGGCACCTCACCGTCGGCGGGCATCAGAATTTCCGACGCCTCCAGCAGCACGGCGTCCAGGTGCGTGATGGCGGACTGGATCTTGGGTCCCACACCGAGCTGCGATGCATTGGCCAGCGCGTCGCGGAAGGTGATGTTGTGCTCGGCGGCGAAGCGCGCGATGGCCGTCTCGGTGACATCGCCGATCCCCCGGCGGGGCCGGTTCAGGATGCGACGCAGCGCCATCTCGTCGGCGGGGTTCGCGACAGCGATGAGGTACGCGAGCGCATCCTTGATCTCGGCACGCTCGTAGAACTTGGTACCGCCCATGATCTTGTATGGGACGGCCGAGCGAATGAAGATCTCCTCCAGCGCGCGCGACTGCGAGTTGGTCCGGTAGAACACCGCCATCTCGCTGTACGGCATGCCGTCGCGGCGTAGTCGATCGATCTCGTCGGCCACGAACTGGGCCTCGTCGTGCTGCGAGTAGCCGGTGAAGCCGAGGATCTGCTCCCCCGCCCCGACATCGGTCCACAGCTTCTTGTCGCGGCGGTCGAAGTTGTTGCTGATGACGGCGTTGGCCGCGGACAGGATGGTCTGCGTGGAGCGGTAGTTCTGCTCCAGCAGCACCACCCTCGCTCCCGGGTAGTCCCGCTCGAACTCGGTGATGTTGCGGATGTCCGCGCCCCGGAACGCGTAGATCGACTGATCGGAGTCACCCACGACGGTGAGGGAGGACGGTGCGGTGTCGGCAGAATCTCCGGGGGCCTCGAAGATCATCATGCCGCCAGAGGAGAACGGCTCGGAGGCGCCCACGGGTTTGGTGAGCTCGCGGATGAGCGAGTACTGCGCGTGGTTGGTGTCCTGGTACTCGTCCACGAGGATGTGCCGGAAACGGCGACGATACTGGTCGGCGATGTGCGGGAACGCACGAAACAGGTAGACGGTCTGTCCGATGAGGTCGTCGAAGTCGAACGCGTTGGCCTTCTGCAGCGAGCGCTGATAGTCGGCGAAGACCTCGACGAACACCCGCTCGGCGGGGTCGTTCATGTTGGCGTCGCGGGCATAGGACTCGGCGTCCTGCAACTCGTTCTTGAGCTTGGAGATGCGCGACTGCACCGACGAGGGAGTGTGCCCGAACGCGTCGGCCTCGTGCTCTTTCACCAGGCGCTTGATGAGCGCGCGGGAATCGCCGGAGTCGTAGATGGTGAATGACGAGGTGAAGCCGAACTGCGACGCCTCACGCCGCAGGATTCGCACGCACGCCGAGTGGAAGGTGGAGATCCACATGCCGCGTGCCGTGTCGCCCATAATGCTCGCGACCCGATCGCGCATCTCCGCCGCCGCCTTGTTGGTGAAGGTGATGGCGAGGATCTGGCTGGGGTAGGCATCGCGGGTCCGCAGCAGATGCGCCACGCGATGCGTGAGCACGCGCGTCTTTCCAGAGCCGGCGCCGGCGATGATGAGGAGGGCGGGACCGCGGTACTCCACGGCAGCGCGCTGCGGCGGGTTCAGCCCATCGAGGAGCGGATCTGCATGGCCGGAATCCCGGCCGAGGACAACGGGCTGCTGTTCGGTCATGGCCTGACAAGTCTAGGCGGGGCCTCGGACATCGGATCCCCCAGCCCCCTCGCCCGATCGATGTCCGACCCCGCCGCTAACCTGGGGCGATGTCCTTGACCGCGATGCGCGCTCCGGCCTTCCGCTGGTTCTTCCTGGCGCGCGCCCTGCAGATGATCACGGCGGCGATGTCGTCGGTAGCCTTCGCGTTTGCCGTGCTGTCGGTCGACAACGCACCGCTCGCACTGTCCATCGTGATGACGTGCCTCACGGCCAGCACCGTGGTCTTCCTCCTACTGGGAGGCGTGGTGGCCGATCGACTGCCGCGGGCGCTGGTGATCCAGACCTGCTACGTGGTCAACGCCATCACCGTCGGCGTCACGGCCACCATGCTGTTCACCGGGACCGCCACGGTGGTCTCGCTCGCTGTCACGGCCGTCGTCGCGGGGGCCACCAGTGCTTTCGTGATGCCGTCGATGCAGGGCATCATCCCGCAGCTGGTGCCGCACGATGCCCTGCAGCAGGCAAACGCGATGCTGTCGTTCGTCCGGTCGCTGGTCACCATCGGCGGCCCGGTGATCGCGGGACTCGTGGTGGCGCTGTCCAGTCCCGCGTGGGCTTTCGTCATCGAGGGCATCGGCCTGGTGGCGGCGATCCCTCTGCTCGCGATGGTGCGGTTGCCTCCACCCGCTCGCTCGAGCTCTCAGCTGTTCACCGATCTGCGCGTCGGATGGAGCGAGTTTCGCAGTCGCACGTGGCTCTGGGTGATCGTGGTGGCGTTCGGCCTCCTGAACGCTCTGGAGATCGGCGCGTGGTCGGTGGGCGGTCCGTTCATCGCCAAGAACAATCCGCTGCTGGGCGTGCAGGGCTGGGGGTGGGTGCTCGGAGCCCTCGGCGTCGGCACCCTGGTGACCACCTTGGTGCTGATGTGGCTGCCACTGTCTCGACCGCTGCGCTTCGGCATGATCGGCATGGTGGCCGTCGCCCTTCCCATGCTGCTGCTCGGGACCCATCCGGCCGTGATCCCCCTGATGATCGCCGCGTTCATCGCCGGTGCGGGGCTCGAGATCTTCAACACGGGATGGAACGTGGCGATGATGGAGAACATCCCCGGCGACGTGCTCTCGCGCGTGTCCAGCTACGACATGCTGGGCAGCTATCTCGCGATGCCGCTGGGCACGATGCTGTTCGGCTGGCTGCTCACCGCGGGCGATCCGGCAACGGTGATCACGGTCTCGGCGATCATCTACGCGGTCATCGCGGTGCTGACGCTCTGCATGCCGAGCGTCTGGCGCATGGGCCGCGTCCCCGGCGGCACGGCGAACCCGACCACCTGATCAGCCGACGACCTCGGCGTGGGAAGGGGCTCGTCGCAACACAAGACCGGTCGCCAGCAGCGCGATCCCGAGGATCGTGGGAACCCAGACAAGCAGCTCCGGCGCACGCAGTTCCACGATGGTGTCCGCCCAGGGGGATCCGAACCGATCTGGTCCCAGCGCGAGTGTGAGGACAGCGAAGAGCAGCACGGCGGCACCGGCCGCGGCGAGCACCACCCCGGCGGCGCGACGCGCGCCGTACTGCTGGGCGGCCGCTCCGCCGACTGCCACGAGCATCCAGCCGATGAGTCCGAAGCTCACGGTGAACACCAGAACCCGCAGCGGGAAGGACATCCAGGCAGCAGCCCACGCGGCACCGGGCCCCGCCACCGACATCACGAGGAGATCGGCGGCGCACTGGAACACCACGACACCGCCGATGGCGGCGATCACTGCCCACGGCGAACGTGGGAGCACGAGCACCGCGGCCACCGCCGCGAACAGAATCCACGACAGCGACAGGATGAGCGCCGGAGATGCGGGAAGGAAGGCGGCCTGAACGGCGCGCGTGGCGATCAGCAGGCCGCCCGGAACGATGAGCATCAGCGCACGGTCGAGAGGCAGCAGGCCCAGCAGGGATTCCCGCGCGCGCCAGGGGCGCGTCGCCGCCAGCCAGGTGGAGCGCGCGGCGGCGGCACCGGGGCGACGCACGAGCGCGGTGCGCGCGGCGAGGATGCCGATGAGGAGCCAGGCCGCGGTGGGCACCAGCAGGATGCGCGCGGCCCACGCCATCGATGCGTCGCGTTCGGCCCGCTCGGGATCCAGCGCCGCGCCGCTGTGCACGGTGACGATCCCATCGAGGAGCGCGGCCACCACACCACACCCCAGAGCCAGTCCGGCGACGATCACGAGCGCTCTGATGCCTCGTGTTCTCGCCGTCGTCATGTCGAGATGCTACTCCGAATCCTTCTCGGCACTGGCTGTGAGCCGGGGCGCTGGCGCGTTCAGAGCAGGCGTCGGGCGCTCGCCCAGGCCGTCAGCTCGTGGCGCGAGGACAATTGCAGCTTGCGCAGCACCGCGGAGACGTGGGTCTCCACGGTCTTGATCGAGATGAACAGCTCGGCCGCCACCTCCTTGTACGCGTACCCGCGCGCGATGAGGCGCATGACCTCCTGCTCCCGGCCCGAGAGCCGGTCAAGCTCGTCGTCTGCGCGAGCCGTCTCGCCACTCATGGCGCCAAAGGCATCGAGCACGAACCCGGCCAATCGCGGCGAGAACACCGCATCTCCCGAGGCCACGGCACGAGCACCCGCGCTCACGTCGCCGCCGCTGGAGCCCTTGGTGATGTAGCCGCGCGCGCCGGCGCGGATCACACGCACCACATCTTCGGCGGCATCCGACACGCTGAGCGCCAGATACCGCGTTTCCGGCGACAGCGGCAGCGCCTGCTGCAGCACCGCCTCGCCGCCGGTGATGTCGCCGACGGCTCCGGGCAGGTGCACGTCCAGCAGCACCACGTCGGGATGAGTGGCGGCGATCACGGTGACAGCACTGGGCACATCGCCCGCCTCGCCAACCACCTCGACGCCCGGGTCCAGATCGGCCCGGAGCCCCGAGCGGAAGATCGAATGGTCATCGACGATCACCACGCGCAGTGCGCCGGTCATGGGGTCCTCCCCTCGAACATGCCGTTCGCGGCATGCGAGTTGTCGCGCTTCAGCGCCAAGCGGATCTGCGTGCCGGCACCGCCCGCACCGGGCAGCACCTGCGCGGAACCGCCGGCGCGCCGCATGCGACCGATGATGGACTGGCGCACGCCGAGGCGGTCAGCGGGGACGCCGTCGAGCGAGAATCCCGGTCCGCGATCTCGCACGTAGACCTCCACCGCGTCGCCACGGCCCTCGATGTAGACCGACACCTCACCACCCGCGTGGCGGGCGGCGTTCAGCATCGCCTCGCGGGCGGCTGCGGCCAGGTCGCCACTGGCCCGTTCCGTGCTGGTACCGGCCGCAACCACGTCGATGCGCACCGGGTAGTCGAGCTCAAGCGCGGCGGCGTAGTCGCGGAGGTCGGTGGACAGATCGCTGTCCGCGGGCTCATCGCCGTCGTACAGCCAGCTGCGCAGCTCCCGCTCCTGTGCGCGCGCCAGTCGCGCCGCCTCGCTGGAGGCACCCGCGCGGTTCTGGATGAGGGCCAGGGTCTGCAGCACAGAGTCGTGGAGGTGCGCGGCCATCTCGCTGCGCTGCTCCTCACGGATGCGCGTGATCCGCTCGTTGGACGCCTCACGCAGACGTGTGACCAGGATCGGCGCGTAGATGACGCCGAGGGCAATCACGGCGAGCATCGAGCACACCAGCGCCGAGACGCTGCGCTGCCCGATGGTGACCCAGCCGTCGGTGATGAGCACGGCCACCAGCACAAGGGCAGCGGTTCCCCGCACCAGAGTCACGTGGCGGGCACCGCGGTCGGGATCATTCGCGTCCAGGAAGCCGGCCCAGAGGGCACCCGCGACCGTGACGGTCATGGCCAGAATCGAGCACCAGAACCACTCGCTCTGATACGGGCCCGTGGTCCCGACCATCCAGGCCGCGAGCGCGGCGAGCAGGCCACCGGTGCCGACGAGCGCCCACGCCGCGGGCATGCTGCGCGTCACGCGATTGTCTTCGGCTGCCTCGCCGGTGATGGTTCGCGCGGAGTCGGCCAGCGGCACGAGAGCCCAGAGCCAGCCATAGAGCAGCAGCCCCGCGCCGCTCACGAAGGAGAGCAGCACGAACAGGATCCGCACGGTGCCGGCGTGCCAGCCGAGGTGGGCGGCAAGACCGTCGGCGACGCCCGCGAGCTGCTG
>NZ_JBJDRI010000047.1:0-29045 GCF_044987425.1 Microbacterium sp. ZW T5_56
GAAGGGGGAGGCGAGGGCGAGGGGGTAGCCGATGAACGCGATCACATCGATCAGGGTGTGCGCGATCACGAGGGGCAGCACACGCTTCCACCGGAGATACAGCCACCCGAAGACGAGGCCCATCAGGATGTTGCCGACCATCGGACCCTCACCCTGATACGAGTGATACGCACCGCGGATGAGTGCGGACACGACGATCGTCGCGACCGGTCCCACTCCGAGCCGACGGAAGCGGTCGAACAGCCAGCCGATCATGATCACCTCCTCCATCACGCCGGAGCGGAGCGCTGACAGCACGAGGGTTCCGATGCTCCACCACGCCAGGGTCGACTCCGACGCCTGCACCGCAACGGTCACGCCGAACAGTCGGCCCAGAAGATAGAGGCCGATCCCGGGAATGCCGATCACGACGACGAACAAGGCGCCGCGTGCCAGATCACTCCCGAAGCGCGTGAAGTCCATGCCCATGGCACGCAGCGCGTTGCGCCCCGGCTCCCACAGCAGGTACACGACGAGGCCGACCAGCATGAGGTCGAAGAAGACGTCGAGGCAGTTGTAGATGATGTCCCACACCGGCACCGTGTCCAACGTCGGATTGAGTTGCGTGCTCTGCTGCGACAGCGGAGTCTCCGACAGCCGCCGGCGAACGAGGCGCAGCAGGGAATAGACGGCGGAGGCGCCGAAGGTGGCACTCAGGACGAGGACCACCTCCCACCTGAGGCGCGCGCGAGTGTAGGAGGGGTTCGGCTCGACAGCTGTCACCTCACGATGCTACGACCGCCAGGACTCAGAACAGCCGTGCTCTTCTGAGCGGCCGGCGACCCGCCCATTGCTCATTGTGCGCGCGATGCCGCTCGATGAGCGGCCCTGCCCGAGATCCGTGCCTGTGATGGCGGCTTTCGGCAGGCTCGGCAAGCCCGGACGGGCACCTGAGTGGAACCTGGATGCTGTGCGATGTGATCGTTGCAGGACGGAGTCACCCCCAGAAATGCGCATCGGAACCACAGAAAACTTGCGCACTTTGCCAACGAGCTGGGGAGTTGACATCGGCCTGCCTCATATGGCACTTATCACATCGCGCAACGCGGCGGGGCTGGGGTAAAAGATCTGTAACGGTTGTGCGGTGGACTTTGCTCAGATCCCTGGCGGAACCTAAAGTTGCCCTAACCCATTGCGCGTCACCGTTGATGTTGCGTGGTTACTTCACCCAATGCACAGGAGGACAAGTGAAGCGCACAAAGATTGCCGTATCCGGCATCGCGCTGCTGAGTGTTGCCGCACTCACGCTGGCTGGATGCTCGTCGAATGACGCTGGCACGGACACCCCGAGCTCTGGATCGAGCGCTGATGGTGGTGCCAGCACCGGCGACATGATCATCAAGACGAACGGTTCTGAGCCCCAGAACACGCTCATCCCGGCCAACACGAACGAGGTCGGCGGTGGAAAGATCCTCGACTCGCTCTTCGCTGGTCTCGAGTACTACGACGCCGACGGCAAGCCGGTCCTCGACATGGCTCAGGAGATCAAGCAGGACGACGCTCAGAACCTGACCGTCACCCTGAAGAAGGGCCAGAAGTTCTCCGACGGCACCGAGGTCAAGGCCGACAACTTCATCAAGGCCTGGAACGACGGCGCGAAGTTCTCCAACGGCTACACGTCGTCGTACTTCTTCGAGGACATCGAGGGTTACGACGGCACCGCCGACTCCGAGCTCACCGGCCTCGTGAAGGTGGACGACTACACGTTCACCATCAAGCTGAACAAGCCTGCTTCGGACTTCGCTCTGCGTCTCGGCTACTCGGCCTTCTACCCGCTCCCGGACGTTGCATTCGAGGACATGGCGAAGTTCGCTGAGGCGCCCATCGGCAACGGCCCGTACAAGCTGGCCGGCGACGACGCGTGGCAGCACGACGTCTCGATCTCGCTCGTCAAGAACGACACCTACGAGGGTGGCCGCGCGGCGAAGAACGACGGTCTCGACATCGTCTTCTACCAGACCGCTGACGCCGCGTACTCCGACCTGCTCGGTGGCAACGTCGACGTGATCGACCAGATCCCGGGCAGCTCGTTCGCGACGTTCGAGAGCGAGCTCGGTGACCGTGCGGTCAACCAGCCGGCCGCTGTCTTCCAGTCCTTCACCATCCCGAGCCGCCTCGAGCACTTCTCGGGCGAAGAGGGCAAGCTGCGTCGTGCAGCCATCTCGATGGCGATCGACCGCGCGGAGATCACCAAGACGATCTTCAACGGCACCCGCACTCCGGCTGACGACTTCACGTCGCCCGTCATCGCGGACCGCCCGACGGACCTGGCCGGTGCCGACGTTCTGGAGTTCAACGCCACCAAGGCGAAGGAGCTGTGGGCCCAGGCCGACGCCATCTCGCCGTGGAGCGGCACGTTCCAGATCGGCTACAACGGTGACTCCAGCCACGGCGAGTGGGTCGACGCTGTCAGCAACCAGCTGAAGAACAACCTCGGCATCGAGGCTTCGGGCAACGCCGTTCCGACGTTCGCCGACTTCCGCAAGCAGGTCACCGACCGCTCCATCCAGACCGCGTTCCGTACCGGTTGGCAGGCGGACTACCCGGGTGTCTACAACTTCCTGGGCCCGCTCTACTCCTCCAGCGCCGCTGACGGCAAGGGCTCCAACGACGGTGACTACAAGTCGCCCGAGTTCGACGCCGCGCTGACCGCCGCGATCTCCGAGACCGACGCTGCCAAGACGAAGGACGGCTTCAAGAAGGCCGAAGAGATCCTCCTCGCCGACCTGCCGGCCATCCCGCTCTGGTACTCCAACGTGACCGGTGGCTACGCCGACGGCGTTGAGAACGTCCAGTTCGGCTGGAACTCGGTTCCGCTCTTCTACGAGATCACCAAGTAATACCGACTGATCTCCTCCCGCGAGGCGGTGACGAACGTCACCGCCTCGCGGCCTGTTCATAAACCCTCGCGTTTTCACAAGAAACGCGACACCATGCTCGTAGCACGCGGATCGCGCGATGCGAGCTGTCATTTTGGAGGGAGAGCGGATGGTCGGTTACATCATCAAACGCTTCCTGCAGGTGATCCCTGTTTTCTTCGGGGCAACCCTGCTCATCTACTTCATGGTCTTCTCCATGCCGGGTGACCCGATCGCGGCCCTGTTCGGCCAGCGCGTCCCCAACCCGGCACAACTGGCGGAGATCAGGGCGCGGTATCACCTGGACGACCCGTTCATCGTTCAGTACTGGTACTACGTCACCGGTGTATTCACCGGAAACCTGGGCAAGACCTACTCCGGCCAGGATGTGGCCGTGGTCCTGGGCCGGACTCTTCCGGTCACCGCGCGCCTCGCGGTCCTCGCCATCGGGCTCGAGTTCGTCCTGGCTGTCGTGATCGGTACGATCTCGGCGCTGACCAAGGGCAAGTTCCTCGATATCTCCTCGCTGGTCGTCAGCCTGCTGTTCCTCGCCATGCCGATCTTCGTGATCGCGTTCCTGGCGCAGTACTTCCTGGCGATCCAATGGGGCTGGTTCAAACCAACCGTTCCACAACAGGCCGGCTGGGGTGATCTCTGGTTGCCGGCCATTGTGCTCGGCGTCAGCATGTACGCAACCAGCATGCGCCTGATGCGCGGCTCGGTGATCGACACCCTCAACCAGGACTGGGTCCGCACCGCATACAGCAAGGGTCTCTCGCGCTCGCGCGTGCTTCCCGTGCACGTGCTGCGTAACTCGCTGATTCCCGTGGTGACCAACTCGGCCACCAACTTCGGTGTGCTCCTCGTCGGCGCCACCGTCACGGAGGGAATCTTCAACGTCCCCGGCGTGGGAAACCAGCTCTTCAAGGCAGTGCAGCTGCAGGAGGGGACGACCATCGTCTCCTTCGTGACGGTGTTCGTGATCCTCTATGTGCTCGTGAACCTCGTCGTGGACCTGCTGTACGTCGTGCTCGACCCAAGGATCCGTTATGCCAAGTGATGAGATGACGCCGCCGGACGCGTCGATGAACCTCCGGGACATGACTTCGATGGACCCGTCGCAGGTGCCCGCCGAAGTCGCCCCCGTCACACGGGGAGCGGATCACTACGTAGCCGAAGTGCTGACGGACACCATCTCGGTGGACGAGGTTCGCGTCGGCGAGAAGCGCTCCAACCTGTGGCTCGACGCCTGGAGAGACCTCCGTCGTCGCCCGCTCTTCTGGATCTCGCTGCTCGTCGTGCTGGTCATCCTCGTGATGGCCCTTTTCCCGAACCTGTTCACGAGCGTCGCGCCCAACAACGGCTGCGAGCTCGGCAACAGCAACAAGGGCCCGGCTGACGGTCACTGGCTCGGCTTCACCCGGCAGGGATGTGACATCTGGGCACGCATCGTCTTCGGTGCACAGACCTCGCTGTCGGTCGGTCTGCTGGCAACGCTCATCGGTTCCGTCATCGGTCTGATCTTCGGCGCTTTCGCCGGCTTCTACGGTGGTTGGCTGGACTCGCTGCTCTCGCGTGTTGGCGACATCTTCTTCGCCATCCCCTACATCCTCGCGGCGATCGTCGTGATGAGCGTTCTCTCACAGCACCGCAACGCCCTCATCATGGCTGTCGCGATCGGTGGGTTCGCCTGGGCGAGCACGGCACGTGTGGTGCGAGCCGAAGTGATGCGGGTGCGGCAGCTGGATTACGTGATGGCCTCCACGGCTTTGGGCATGTCCCGGTTCCGCACGATGCTGGCGCACGTGATCCCGAACGCGATCGCACCGCTGATCGTGGTCACCACCATCAGCCTCGCAGGCGCGATCGTCGCCGAGGCGACGCTGTCGTTCCTGGGTCTCGGACTCGGTTCGGAGACCATGAGCTGGGGCCTGGACATCAGCCAGGCGCAGGCGAGCATCAAGGTGGCGCCCATGGCGCTGATCTACCCGTCGATCGCGCTGACGATCACGGTGCTCGCATTCATCATGCTCGGTGAGCTGATCCGTGATGCCCTCGACCCGAGGGCGAGGGCGCAGCGATGACCGTGACGGAAGGGACCAGCTCGGTGAACAACACCCCGCTGCTGTCGGTTCGGGATCTGAAGATCACGTTCGGCACGAAGAAGGCCACACGAGAGGTCGTGCACGGCGTCAGCTTCGACATCTTGCCTGGCGAGACCGTCGCCATCGTGGGAGAGTCGGGCTCGGGAAAGTCGACGACCGCCTCGGCGATCATCAACCTGCTGCCCGGCACGGGCCGGGTCACCGGAGGATCCATCACGCTGGACGGTCGTGAGCTCACCACGCTCACCCGTCCGCAGATGGAGGCGCTGCGCGGCAAGGAGATCGGATATGTCCCGCAGGACCCGATGTCCAACCTCAACCCGGTGTGGAGCATCGGCTTCCAGGTGGCTGAGGCCGTCCGTGCGAACAGCGACGGACTGAGCCGCGCGCAGGTCAAGGCGCGCACCATCGAGGTGCTGAAGCAGGCAGGTCTTGCCGATGCGGAGCGTCGGCTGGGCCAGTTCCCGCACCAGTTCTCCGGTGGTATGCGCCAGCGCGCGCTGATCGGAATCGGCTTGGCCGCCGATCCGCGCCTGCTGATCGCGGATGAGCCCACCTCTGCGCTCGACGTGACCGTGCAGCGTGTGATCCTCGATCACATGGCCTCGCTCACGCGTGAGAAGGGCACCTCGGTGCTGCTGATCACGCACGACCTGGGTCTCGCCGCCGAGCGCGCCGAGAAGATCATCGTGATGAACCAGGGCAGCATCGTGGAGTCCGGTCCCAGTCGCGAGATCCTGCAGCACCCGCGTCACCCGTACACGCAGCGTCTCGTTGCCGCCGCGCCCTCACTGGCGTCGAAGCGGATCGAGATCGCGGTGCGCGAGTCGGGCGAGGAGCCGCGTCCGGTGACGGGGCTGCTCGACACCCCGACGGTTCGCGTGGAGGGCCTGACGAAGGACTACCGCATCCGGCAGGGCACGTTCGGCAGTGTGCCGTTCCGTGCTGTCGACAACGTCTCCTTCGGCATCCCGCGGGGCAAGACGCTGGCGCTGGTGGGGGAGTCCGGTTCGGGCAAGTCAACGGTCGCGAAGATGGTCCTCAAGCTCGAGGCTCCCACAGCCGGCCGCATCGAGGTCGACGGCAAGGACGTCTCGAAGCTGGATCGTGCCGGCACGTTGGCGCTGCGTCGGCGGATGCAGCCCGTGTTCCAGGACCCGTACAGCTCGCTGGACCCGCTGCGCAGCATCGGATCGCTGATCGAGGAGCCGATGCGCATTCACGGCGTCGGAACGTCGGCGGAACGTGACGCGCGCGTGCGCGAACTCCTCGATCAGGTGGCGCTGCCGCAGAGTCTGGCCGAGCGCTACCCGAACGAGCTGTCGGGTGGTCAGCGTCAGCGCGTGGCGATCGCTCGAGCGTTGGCCCTCAAGCCCGACATCGTCGTGTTGGATGAGGCGGTCTCCGCTCTCGACGTGCTCGTTCAGGACCAGATCCTGCAACTGCTCGCGCAGCTGCAGGACGAACTGGGTCTGACCTACCTCTTCATCACCCACGACCTGGCGGTGGTGCGCGTTGCCGCCGACCTGGTGTGCGTCATGGAGAAGGGTGTGGCCGTCGAGCAGGGAACGGTGGACGAGATCTTCGCCAACCCGCAGCAGGAGTACACGCAGCGTCTTCTCGCTGCCATCCCCGGTGCTGACATCGAGCTCGGCATCAACTGACTCGTCGGTGCAGAAGGGCGTCCCGCGTGTGCGGGGCGCCCTTTCGGCGTCGCACGCACCTGCCCGGGTAGCATGCTGGAGTGAGCTCCGCACCCGATTCCCGTTCCGTCGTCCGTTCCACCTCCGGTGTCATCGCGACGGTCGTGACGGCCGCACTCGGGCTCTTTTTGCTCGGTGATGCCGTGCTCCGCGCGGGATGGGCCCTGACGATGTCGTGGGCGCCGTGGGTGCTACTCGTGATCTGGGCGATCTACGTTTCGATGGCCGCGTCGACGGTGGCGGTGACCGAGCGCGGAGCCGAGGTTCAGAACCTGCTCCGCCGTTATCGGCTGCCCTGGGGGAGCGTGACCGACATCTACATGAAGTACCAGGTCACGATCGAGGCGGGAACCCGCAGGGTCGCCTGCTGGGCCGGTCCTTCCGCCAGCCGTCCTCCTCGGGTGCGCAACGGCGTGAGCGGCGTGCCGCGATCGCTGCGCCTCAAGGAGAGCCTCGAAGAGGTGTGGGAGTCGCGCCGGCACGAGAGTGGCGCTCAGGGCGCCGTCGAGGCCGGCTGGGACTGGCTGCTGATCGGTGTCGGCGGCGTGCTGGCGGTCTGGGCTGTGGGGACTCTTCTCTTCTGATCTCGCCTGCGAGTACGCTTCGGCGCAGGCGTCGCTCCTGACAGAATCATGAGAAACGCCGGTCAGTTCTCTGGGCATTCCGGCGTGCAAAATGTTACGTTCGGGTGATCGGCAGTAGTCGGGATGTTGAATTCCCGTGCCCGCGGCTCATCCATGTGGGTCCAGTGGTGCCCGAGTCCACTCGAGAAAGTGTGCAGGAAAGCGAAATGACCTCATGACTGCCGAAGCAGGTCTGCGCCGGTGATCTGGTACATCCTCAGGCGCCTGGTCAACTACACGATCCTCACCGTGGTGGCATCGTCGTTGGCGTACGTCCTCGCAAGCCTCGGACTGAACCCCGCGCAGAAGTTCCAGCAGCGAAACCCTCCCGTGCCGCCCGAGGTCATCGCCTCGAACCTGGACCGGCTGGGCGTCAACCCGGAGGTGCCGCTGCTGCAGCGCCTCGGTAACTGGCTGGTAGGAATCATCACCCGTGGTGACTTCGGTCTGACCGCCGGATACCAGCCCGTGATCGAGCAGATCGGAGCGCGAGCCGGCGTGAGCCTGCAGCTGCTGCTCGTCGGGTCCGTCCTCGGCGCGGTTCTCGGCGTGGTGCTGGGCGTGTGGGGAGCGGTCCGGCAGTACCAGCTGAGCGATCGCATCGTCACCGTCGCGTCGTACATCATCTTCGCGCTGCCCACCATCGTGATGGCGATCCTGCTGATGATCCTCGCGACGTGGTTCAACCAGGCCGTCGGCACGCAGGTCATCCGCTTCACGGGTCAGTATTCGCCCGGCATCCCGAACGAGTTCTGGCCACAGTTCGCCGACCGCGTGGTGCACCTGCTCCTCCCGACGCTGGTCCTGGTCCTCGGTTCCGCCGCGTCCTACAGCCGTTACCAGCGCAGCGCGATGCTGGACGTGCTCGGCGCCGACTACATCCGCACCGCGCGCGCGAAGGGACGCACGCGCGGCTCCGCTCTGGTTCGTCACGGTGTGCGCGTCGCTCTGATTCCGATGTCGACGTTCTTCGCGTACAGCTTCGGAACGCTGGTTGCCGGATCCACCATGCTCGAGCTGATGTTCGGCTGGCATGGCATGGGAGAGATGAACATCCAGGCCATCCGCCAGAACGACATCAACTCCGTTGCCGGCGCGACTGTCTTCGTCGCCGTGCTCATCCTGTTCTCGTCGACGCTCTCGGAGATCCTCTATGCGGCGCTCGACCCGAGAGTGAGGCGCTGATATGGCGATGTCCGCGAAGAATCTCACCGACCTCGAGGAACTTCCTCTGGCGGCAGAGCAACGTGCACCGCGGCCGCAGTCGCGCGGCCGGGTGATCTGGAAGCGACTCCGGGGGTCCATGCAGTTCTGGATCGGCGGGGGCGTTGTCGTCGCGATCGTACTGTGGGCGCTCATCGGCCCGCTGCTGTGGCCGATCGACCACGTCACCCGTGACTATCTGGCGCTGAACCAGGGTCCGAGCGCCGCGCATCCCTTCGGCACCGACACCCTGGGCTATGACGTCTACGCCCGAGTCATGGCGGGTCTGCGGATATCCCTGATCGTCGGCTTCGTCGCGGGTCCGGTTGCCACGCTGATCGCCGGGTTCCTCGGCGCGATCGCGGGCTACCTCGGCGGCTGGTCCGACAAGGTGATCGCCTGGTTCATCGACCTGCTGCTGGTGCTGCCGGCGTTCTTCATCATGGTGCTGCTGTACCCGTTCTTCAGCAAGGCCGGCTGGATCATGATGACCTTCTTCTTCGCCCTGACCGGGTGGATGATCATGGCGCAGGTGATCCGTTCCCAGACGCGCTCGCTGCGCGAGCGTGAGTTCGTGAAAGCAGCGCGCTACATGGGCTTCGGAACGTTCTCCGTCGTTCGCCGTCACATCGTCCCCAACGTCGCTTCGCTGCTGATCATCGACGCGACGCTGGGCGTCGGCGCGATGATCCTCGGTGAGACGAGCCTGAGCTTCTTCGGCTTCGGTGTCCAGGCTCCCGATGTGTCGCTGGGTACGCTCATCGCCGATGGCAACACCGCTGCGGCGACCCGCCCCTGGCTGTTCGCTTTCCCGGCGGGCATCCTCGTCCTTCTCCTGCTCGGCCTCAGCCTCCTGGGCGACGCGCTGCGCGACGCCATCGATCCCACCTCGGGGGTGAACCGTGGTTGACACCCTGTCTGCTGCTGCATCCGAACAGTCACCGAATCGCGCGGGCCGACCGCTGCTGGAAGTCAAGAACCTCTCGGTGACCTTCCCGCAACGCGGGGGGAACGCGGTGCGAGCAGTGCGTGATGTCAGCTACGAGATCCACGAGGGCGAGTTCCTCGGGATCGTGGGTGAGTCGGGTTCGGGCAAGTCCGTGTCTTCGCTCGCGGTGATGGGACTTCTCCCCGACAGCGCGAAGATTGAGGGCGAGATCCTCTTCCAGGGCCGGAATCTGCTGGCCCTGGACGACAAGCAGTACTCGAAGGTGCGCGGCAGCGAGCTGGCGATCATCTTCCAGGACCCGCTGTCCGCGCTCACCCCCGTGTACACGGTGGGCGACCAGATCGCCGAGGCACTGCAGCTCCATGACCGATCGCTGAGTCGCCAAGCGGCGGCGGTGCGAGCGGTCGAGTTGCTGAAGATCGTAGGAATCCCCGATCCCGACCGCCGCGCACGGGCGTTCCCGCATGAGTTCTCCGGCGGCATGCGTCAGCGCGCGATGATCGCCATCGCGATCGCCAACAACCCGCGGCTGATCATCGCCGACGAGCCGACCACGGCTCTTGACGTGACGATCCAGGCTCAGATTCTCGAGGTGCTGGAGGAGGCCAAGCGGATCACGGGCGCCGCGGTGTCCCTGATCACGCATGACCTGGGTGTGGTGGCGGGTCACGCCGATCGCGTCGCCGTCATGTACGCGGGCAAGCTGGTGGAGACCGCTCCCGTGGACACGCTCTTCGCGCGTCCGCAGATGCCGTACACGGTGGGCCTGCTGCGCTCCGTGCCGAACATTCGCACGGCGGGCACCGATCGGCTCGTTCCCCTGGAAGGCCGACCACCGTCGCTCGCCGCGCTTCCGACCGGGTGCCCGTTCGCCCCGCGCTGCCCCGCCGCCATCGACAAGTGCCGAACGGTGGAGCCGGAGCTGGTCACCGCTGTCGACGACCCGACCCATGCGGTCGCGTGCCACCGATCCGATGAGATCGCGATCGGCGTGTTGGCTCGCTCCGACATCTTCCCGCGTCCGGAACCGCTGCCCGCATCGCTGGTGGCCGAGGTGACGGAGGAGCCGATCGTGCAGGTGCGCGATCTGGTGAAGCACTTCCCGCTACGCCGCGGTGGCGTGTTCCAGCGACGCGTGGGCACCGTGAAGGCGGTAGACGGCGTCTCCTTCGACCTGCAGGCTGGCCGCGTGCTCGCGCTGGTGGGGGAGTCGGGCTGCGGCAAGACGACCACGATCCTGGAGCTCATGGAGCTGACCGCGCCGCAGAGCGGCCGGATCACCGTCGCCGGCCACGACGTCGCCAAGCTCACGCGCGCCGATCGTCGCAGCATCCGCACCGACGTGCAGATCGTCTTTCAGGACCCCGCGGCAGCTGTTGACCCGCGTCTTCCGATCGGTGAGGTCATCGCAGAGCCGCTGCTCGCGCAGGGAGTCGGACGCGATGCCCGAAATGAGCGCGTCGTCGAACTGCTGGAGCTTGTGGGGCTCGACCCCGCGATGGCGGACCGATACCCGCACGAGTTCTCCGGCGGACAGCGTCAGCGCATCGGCATCGCCCGCGCGCTGGCGACCAATCCTCGCGTGCTGGTGCTCGACGAGCCCGTGTCGGCGCTCGACGTGTCGGTGCAGGCCGGTGTCATCAACCTGCTGCAGGATCTGCGTGACAAGCTCGGCCTGTCGATGATCTTCGTCGCGCACGATCTCGCCGTGGTTCGCCAGCTGGCCGATGACGTGGGAGTGATGTATCTCGGACGCATCATCGAGTCGGGCCCCATCGCGGAGGTCTTCGACAAGCCGCAGCATCCGTACACGCAAGCGCTCATGTCGGCAGCACCGATCCCGGACCCCGCCATCGAGCGCACCCGGGAGCGCATCCTGCTGCAGGGTGACCTGCCCAGCCCCGCCGCGGAGATCGTCGGCTGCCGGTTCCGCACTCGGTGCCCGCTGTATGCGACCCTGGACGAGGAAGCGCAGGCGCGTTGCCGTGCCGAGTACCCACAGCCTCGGCAGTTCGGCTCTGCGGAAGTGGCGTGCCACTTCGTGGAGCGGAACCCATTCGTCGTCACGCCATAAGCGTGACGCCACCCCGTCGCTCGCGACGGACACCAAGAGATGAGGAACACACATGTTGAGAAAGAAAGTGTTCGCCGGTCTTGCCATCCTCAGCGTGGGGGCGCTCGCGCTCGCAGGTTGTGCAGCAGGCGACAGCGGCGGCGGTAACACCAGCACGGGCGGTGCCAGTTCGGCACCCACCACGGAAGCGCTTCCGCTCGTCGGCTACGAAGCGGTGGCATACGACGACATCGCGGACGGCGGAACCCTCAACCTGTCGGTGGGCAGCTCGCCGACCGACGAGGGCAGCTGGAACCCGAACCACGCACTGGCGGCGAACGTCGATGTGCAGAAGCTCCTGGAGCCGACCCTGGGCAACCTGGGCACGGTTGAGGAGGACGGTTCCTGGATGCCCAACCCGGACTACACGACGTCGATGGAGCTGACCAGCGAGAGCCCGCAGATCGTCACGATCAAGCTCAACGACAAGGCTGTCTTCGAGGACGGCACGCCCATCACGGCTGAGGACTGGAAGTCCACGCTCGTGGCCCAGCAGGGCGCCGAGAGCGGCTACGAGGTCGTTCCGTCGTCGATCTTCGCGGCGATCGGATCGATCGACGTGGTCAGCCCCACCGAGTTCACGGTCACCTTCCCGGAGCCCTACGCGGACTGGGGAAACCTCGCGCTGATCCCGGTGCTGCCGAAGGCGATCAACGAGAACAAGGACGACTTCAACACCGGCTACGCCGCGAAGCCCGTCCCCTCGGCCGGCCCGTACGTCATCGACAAGATTGACAACGACGCCAAGATCTACACCATGAAGCCCAACCCGAAGTGGTGGGGCCAGGCGCCCAAGCTCGAGTCGCTGACCTTCAAGGTCATCGCGCAGGAGTCCCTGCCGCAGGCCTTCGCCAACGACGAGGTCGACGCGCTGGAGATCAACACCCCCGACGCTCTTGAGACGGCACAGACCAAGGCCGGCGCCGTGGTCGAGCGTTCGGGTGGCGTCACCTGGGCGCACGTGACGTTCAACGGCACTGCTGAGCCGTTCGACGACGTCAACGTCCGCAAGGCAGTCGCGATGGCGATCGACCGCGAGACCATCGCACGTGTCGCCAACGAGCCGCTGGGCGCTCCCGCCACCGTTCAGGGACAGTGGACCTTCATGCCCGGCCAGGCTGGTTACGTCGACACGTTCGGCGAGAAGATCGGCTCCGACCTGGACAAGGCGAAGGCCCTCCTGGAGGAGTCCGGCTGGACCAACGCCGACGGTAAGTGGACCAAGGACGGCAAGACCCTGACGTTCGCGGTCACCGTCCCGGCCGGCACGCAGTCGAACATCAACCGCGCCCTCGGCGTGCAGGACTCCCTCAAGAAGCTGGACATCGAGGTCACCCTCAACGAGGTCCCGAGCGAGGACTACTTCACGAACATCGACGCCAAGGACTACCAGGCTGTGACGTTCGGATGGCAGGGCACCGTGTTCCCGATCGCTTCCGCTGAGACGCTGTACACCCCGGCGGACTCCCCGCAGAACTACCCGGGCATCACGGATGACCGTCTGGCGGACCTGTGGAAGAAGGCCAACGCAGAGCTCGACCCGGAGGCGCGCATCAAGATCGCCAACCAGATCGACGAGGTCATCGCCGACTACATGCCGAGCGTTCCGATCTACCCGTACCCCGAGGTTGTCGCGGTGGACGAGAAGGTCGCGAACTACGGCACGGCGACGTTCCAGTCCAACGACTGGACGCTGGTGGGCTACACCAAGTGACATTCGCTCACTGAATGAGCGTGGGGCGGGATCGATCACGATCCCGCCCCACGTTGCTTTCCGTCCACGCGCCGTCCACGCGCGTCCAGCCGGCTCGGATGCGGGGTGCGGTATTATTTTCTGTCTGCATCTCGCGGGCAACTCACAACACAAGGATTTCCCTTCATGGCGCACGCCCTCCGTTCTGACCTCCGTAATGTCGCGATCGTCGCTCACGTCGATCACGGCAAGACGACCCTCGTCGACGCCATGCTGCGCCAGACCGGCTCGTTCGGCGAGCACGCTCACGTCGAGGAGCGCGCGATGGACTCGAACGACCTCGAGCGCGAGAAGGGGATCACCATTCTCGCGAAGAACACCGCGATCACGTACAACGGCAAGCACAGTGACGTCCCGGTGACGATCAATGTGATCGACACCCCGGGCCACGCCGACTTCGGTGGCGAGGTCGAGCGCGGCCTGTCCATGGTCGACGGTGTCGTGCTGCTGGTCGACTCCTCGGAGGGCCCGCTGCCGCAGACCCGCTTCGTGCTGCGCAAGGCACTGGAGGCGAAGCTTCCCGTGATTCTGGCGGTCAACAAGACCGACCGTCCTGACGCTCGCATCGAGGCTGTCGAGGCTGAGGCGCAGGACCTGCTGCTGGGTCTGGCCTCCGACCTCGTGGACGACGTTCCCGACCTGGACGTGGACGCACTGCTCGACGTTCCCGTCGTGTACGCCTCCGGTCGTGCCGGTGCCGCATCGCGCAACCGCCCCGCCGATGGCAGCCTGCCCGACAATGACGACCTCGAGCCGCTGTTCGAGGCGATCCTCCAGCACATCCCGGCTCCCTCCTATGACGACGAGGCGCCGCTGCAGGCGTGGGTCACCAACCTCGACTCCAGCCCGTTCCTCGGCCGCCTCGCGCTGCTGCGAGTCTTCAACGGCACCCTGAAGAAGGGCCAGACGGTCGCCTGGGTCCGTGCCGATGGCACGACCAGCAACGCGCGTATCACCGAGCTGTTCAAGACTCGCGCCCTCGAGCGCTACCCGGCCGAGGAAGCCGGCCCCGGTGACATCGTCGCCATCGCCGGCTTCGAGGACATCACCATCGGTGAGACCATCGCCGACCCGGAGGACGTCCGTGCGCTCCCGATGATCCACGTGGATGACCCGGCCATCTCGATGACGATCGGCACCAACACCTCGCCGCTCGTCGGCAAGGTCAAGGGCCACAAGCTCACCGCCCGCATGGTGAAGGACCGCCTGGATCGCGAACTGGTCGGCAACGTCTCGCTGCGTGTCGAGGACATCGGTCGTCCGGACGCCTGGGAGGTCCAGGGCCGTGGTGAGCTCGCGCTCGCCATCCTGGTCGAGAACATGCGCCGCGAAGGCTTCGAGCTCACCGTCGGCAAGCCGCAGGTGGTCACGAAGAAGATCGATGGCAAGGTGCACGAGCCGTTCGAGCACCTGACCGTGGACGCTCCCGAGGAGTATCTCGGTGCGATCACGCAGCTCCTCGCGGCCCGCAAGGGACGCATGGAGGGCATGACCAACCACGGTACCGGCTGGGTCCGCATGGAGTTCGTTGTTCCCTCGCGCGGCCTGATCGGCTTCCGCACCGAGTTCATGACCACCACGCGCGGTACCGGCATCGCCAACGCGATCTCCCACGGCTACGAGCCCTGGGCCGGCCAGATCGTCACTCGTCAGAACGGTTCCATCGTGGCTGACCGTTCCGGCGTGGTCACCCCGTTCGCCATCATCGCCCTGCAGGAGCGCATGAGCTTCTTCGTGCAGCCGCAGGACGAGGTGTATGAGGGCATGGTCATCGGCGAGAACTCGCGCAATGACGACATGGACGTGAACATCACCAAGGAGAAGAAGCTCACCAACATGCGCTCCTCCACGGCTGACACGTTCGAGTCGATGACGCCGCCGCGCGCCCTGTCGCTGGAGGAGAGCCTGGAGTTCGCCCGCGAGGACGAGTGCGTCGAGGTCACCCCCGAGAAGGTACGCATCCGCAAGGTGAACCTGGACGCCACCGAGCGTGCACGCGCCACCGCGCGCCTGAAGAAGCAGGACGCCAACGCCTGAGGCTGATCGAACGAACCCCCGCGGTGCGCCGCGGGGGTTCGTCGTCTGCGGGCTCAGCGCAGTTCGCTGATGAGCACCGCCATCGTGCCGGGTTCCAGCGCGGTGAAGACGTGCGGCGCATCGCCGGCGTAGGTGAGATAGTCGCCGGGGTTCATGGTGACCGGAGCATCGCGGGGGCCGACGTCGGCTCTGCCCGAGATCAAGACGACGTGTTCCGTGGTGCCGCTGAGGTGCGGCCGCGAGTCACGAGTGCCGCCGGGCTCAGCCTGCAGGAGATAGATGTCGCGGCGCGAGTTCGGGGGAGCGGTCGACAGCAAGGTGGCGCTATAGGCGGCCGCCGCGGCGGGAACGCCGCGCAGCTCCGTGACACGAAGCAGAGTGGGGCCGGAGACGGGCTCGGCGACCAGCTCGGCGAAGGGCACGCCCAGTGCGTCACCGAGTGCCCACAGGGTCTCCACGTTCGGCGTTGTCGCGGCGTTCTCCAGCTGTGAGACCGTGGCCTTCGAAACGCCCGCGCGCCGCGCGAGCTCCGCAGCGGAGAAGCCACATCGTTCGCGTTCGCGGCGCAGGGCCTGCGCGATCCGGGCCCGAAGTTCATCCATGCGTTCAGTATGACAAACGTTTCTTCATTTGACTGAACGATCCCGATCGTTCAGAATGGCAATCGAGCGTTCGGTTTACTGAACGATGAGAGCGAGGGTCGGATGGAACAGGCGGAGCGAGCGGCGGTGCGCCAGGGCCTCGCGGTGTCTCTGGCTGTCAGCCTCGATGGCGTCACCTTCGGTGCGCTGGCGGTGGCTGCCGGACTCGACGTCTGGCAGGCGTGCGTGCTGAGTCTGGTGATGTTCACCGGTGGATCACAGTTCGCGTTCGTCGGCATCATCGCCTCCGGAGGTGTCGCTGCGGCTCCCGCCGGAGTGATCGCCGCGCTGCTGCTCGGATTGCGCAACACGGTGTACGCCATGCGGCTGTCGTCGATCGTCGGGCGGGGAGTGCTGCGCCGACTCGGAGCCGCTCAGCTCACCATCGACGAGAGCATCGCCGTGGCGGTCACGCAGGATGAGCCGCGCGCACAACGGGTGGGGTTCTGGGCGACGGGCATCGCGATCTTCATCGGGTGGAATGTGGCGACCCTCGCCGGCGCGCTGGTGGGCAACCTGATCGGCGACGTCCGCGACTACGGCCTGGATGCGGCGGCCGCCTGCGCGTTCCTCGCGCTGCTGTGGCCGCGGCTGCGCTCCCGGCAGGCCGTCGCGGTTGGTGTCGGCGCCGCTGTCGTGGCGACCGTCGCGACACCATTCGTGATGCCGGGAATGCAGGTGCTGCTTGCCGCCATCGTGGCGATCATCGTGGGCGTCTTCAACCTCTTCGCCGGCGGCGACACGCCCTTCTCGGGCGGAAACACCCGGGCGGTGGCTCGATGACCCTGTGGCAGGCGATCCTCCTCGCATCCATCCTGTGCGTGGTCGCCAAGATCCTCGGCTATGTGATCCCGCCGCACTGGCTGGAAAAGCCCACCCCGGCGCGCACGATGGACCTCACCACGGTCGCGCTGCTCGCCGCGCTGGTCGCCTACCTTGCGCTGCACGGTCCGGGCCAGTCGCTGCACCTCGATGCGCGACTGGCGGCGGTGGGCGTCGCTGGAGTGCTGCTCGCCGTTCGCGCGCCGTTCGTCGTCGTGGTCATCGCCGGCGCCGTGACCGCGGCGCTGCTGCGGCTGTGGGGATGGGCGAGCTGACCGAGGACTGTTCAGGCCGGGGGAGTATCATCGCGGGGTGTCCCTCTCGCGTATCGCCACCTTCGTGATGAGCTTCATCATCGGAGCTGTCTTCGGCACGGCCGGAACGATCGGATTCTCGTCCGGCGCCGATCTGCTGCACCTGGGACTGATCCTGGCGTTCGTCGGCTGCCTGGCGATCCTGATATCGCTGCGCATTCTCGCCGAGGATCGATGGGCAGCTATCGGGGGCGGCATCGGAATGTACCTCGCCGTCTTCCTCTTCTCGATGCGTGGACCCGGCGGTTCCGTGGTGGTCCCGGATACGGGGCTGTCGCAGGTGTGGCTCATCGGCGTCGGCGTCATCATCCTCATCGTCGCGGCGTGGCCCGACTTCCGTCGCATTCGCTCCGCAGCACCCGCGCGGCACGAGGAGCCCCACTCTCGCTGACGTCTGGTCTCGCCACGAGGAGAGCGTGCACGGCCGCTCTCCGTCGTGGGACGTAGACTGAGGGAGTGACGTACGTGATCGCTCTTCCCTGCGTCGATGTCAAGGATCGCGCCTGCATCGACGAGTGCCCGGTGGACTGCATCTACGAGGGCGAACGCTCCCTCTATATCCACCCCGACGAGTGTGTGGACTGCGGTGCCTGCGAGCCGGTGTGCCCGGTGGAGGCCATCTACTACGAGGATGACCTCCCCGACGAGTGGTCGGAGTACTACAAGGCCAACGTAGAGTTCTTCGACGGCATCGGCTCGCCCGGTGGTGCCGCCAAGGTGGGCGTGATCCCGAAGGATCACCCGGTCATCTCCGCGCTGCCGCCGCAGGCCGAGGCGTGAGCGTCCGCGATCTCGCGGACTATCCGTGGGATGCAGTCGCTCCGGTTCGTGAGCGTGCACTGCAGCATCTCGGCGGACTGGTCGATCTCTCGATCGGATCGCCGGTCGATGAGACACCGCGGATCATCCGCGACGCGCTCGCCGCCGCCACCGAGGCGCATTCCTACCCCCAGACCGTCGGAACGGTCGCACTTCGTGAGGCGATCGCCGATTGGTTCGCGCGGCGCCGTGGCGTCGCGTCGCTGAGCGCTGATCAGGTGCTGCCCACGGTGGGATCCAAAGAGCTCGTGGCACTACTGCCGACACTGCTCGGCCTCGGTGCTGGCGACATTGTGGTGCACCCCCGTGCCGCCTATCCGACATATAAGGTGGGTGCCGTCGTCGCCGGGGCCACCGCCGTCGCCGAGGACGACCCGGCCGCGTGGCCCGACGGTACGAAGCTCGTCTGGTTGAACTCCCCGGGTAACCCGGACGGCCGTGTTCTGACCGTAGCCGAGCTGCGCGCGGCCGTGATGCGCGCGCGCGAACTGGGCGCCGTGATCGCGGGCGACGAGTGCTATGCGGAGCTCGGGTGGGACGAGCCCTGGAACACCGAGCCGATTCCGTCGATTCTGGACCCCCGCGTCACCGGCGGCGATGTGTCGGGTGTGCTCGGGGTGTACTCGCTGAGCAAGCAGTCCAACCTCGCCGGCTATCGGGCCGCCTTCCTCGCCGGAGACGGTGACCTCGTCGCTCGCCTCACCACGGCGCGCAAGCACCTGGGCCTCATGCTGCCCGCACCCGTGCAGCAGGCGATGACCGTCGCGCTCGGTGACGACGCGCACGTCGCCGAGCAGAAGGAGCGATACCGACTGCGCCGCGAGCTGCTCAAGCCCGCGCTCGAGTCCGCGGGCTTCCGAGTGGACCGCAGCGAAGCCGGACTGTATCTCTGGGCCACGGAGGGGCGCGACGCCTGGGAGAGCATGGATCGGCTTGCCGATCTCGGCATTCTGGCCGGCCCCGGCATCTTCTACGGGCCGTTCTTCCCGCAGCACGTCCGGCTCTCCCTGACCGCCTCGGACGAGCGCATCACAGCCGCCGCCGAGCGTCTTCGCGCATCTTCGTAGACAACCTCCAGTGAGGTCCCACATCCTTTGGCGGGTGCATCAGTAGGTCCCACGGGCGACTAGGCTGTAGGGACCGGGCGTGCTCACGCGCGCCGCCGCACGGATCTTTCACGACAGGTCCGTGTCAGACCCCCGACGACCAGAAATCGCAAGGAGGCGCCGTGAACAACGCGGGAGCACAGCCTGAGAAGGCGACGCTGACGATCGGTGAGACCACGGCTGAACTGCCCACGGTGGCAGCGGTCGACGGAGCATCGAGCATCGACTTCGCCACCCTCACGAAGCAGACGGGCTACACCGCCCTCGACTACGGCTTCGTGAACACGGCGGCCACCAAGTCGGCCATCACCTACATCGACGGCGAGCAGGGCATCCTGCGCTATCGCGGATATCCGATCGAGGATCTCGCCGAGCACAGCTCCTTCCTGGAGGTGGCCTGGCTGCTGCTGTACGGCGAGCTTCCCACCGCCGACGAGCTCGGAACGTTCGACGAGAAGGTTCGTCGTCACACCCTCATCCACGAGGACCTCAAGCACTTCTTCAACGCCCTGCCGCACACGGCGCATCCGATGGCCTCGTTGTCGTCCGCCATCACGGCGCTGTCGACCTACTACGAGGGCCAGTACGACCCGCACAACCCCGAGCATGTCGAGCTCAACACCATTCGCATGCTCGCGAAGCTGCCGGTGCTGGCGGCCTACTCGCACAAGAAGAGCATCGGCCAGGCGTTCCTCTACCCGGACAACTCGCTGAGCTTCGTCGACAACTTCCTGCGGTTGAACTTCGGTGTGACCAGCGAGCCGTACGAGATCAACCCCGTGATGAGCCGCGCGCTGGAGCGCCTGCTCATCCTGCACGAAGATCACGAGCAGAACGCCTCCACCTCCACGGTGCGTCTGGTCGGCTCCACCGGTGCCAACCAGTACGCGTCCGTGTCCGCCGGCATCCACGCTCTCTCCGGCCCGCTGCACGGCGGTGCCAATGAAGCGGTGCTGAAGATGCTCGGCGAGATCCGCGATTCCGGCGAGACCGTCAAGCGGTTCGTCGAGCGGGTGAAGAACAAGGAGGACGGCGTCAAGCTCATGGGCTTCGGACACCGCGTCTACAAGAACTACGACCCGCGCGCCAAGCTGGTCAAGCAGTCCGCCGACGAGGTGCTCGCCGAGCTCGGCGTCAGCGACCCGCTGCTGGATCTCGCGAAGGAGCTCGAGGAGATCGCGCTTAACGACGAGTACTTCCAGGCACGTCGTCTGTACCCGAACGTCGATTTCTACACCGGCGTGATCTACAAGGCGATGGGCTTTCCCACGCGCATGTTCACGGTGCTCTTCGCGATCGGACGCCTTCCGGGGTGGCTGGCGCACTGGCGCGAGATGAACCTGGATCCGCAGACGAAGATCGGCCGCCCGCAGCAGCTGTACACGGGAGCAGCAGAGCGCCGCTACCCCGGAGCCTGAACACGGCCCAAGACAACGCAAGAGAGGCTGGACCGCGATGGTCCAGCCTCTCTTGTGTTGTGCGATCAGGCGTGCAGCGCCTCGTTGAGTGTGACGCCGACACCGGCGCGGGCCACGGCCTCGATGGCACCGGTGAGGGAGTTGCGGCGGTAGAGGAGTCCATCCCGGCCGGAGAGATCTGAACCCTTGACGGTGGCGGACGTGCCGCCCTCGGTCAGGACGATCTTCGAACCCGCCGTCACATACAGACCGGCCTCCACGATGCAGTCGTCGCCGAGCGAGATGCCGATGCCGGCATTGGCGCCGAGCAGCGTTCGTGAGCCGATGGATACCCGGTGCGATCCGCCGCCGGACAGCGTGCCCATGATCGATGCGCCACCGCCGATGTCGGAGCCGTCACCGACGACGACGCCCTGCGAGATGCGTCCCTCGACCATCGATGCTCCGAGCGTGCCGGCGTTGAAGTTGACGAAGCCCTCGTGCATCACCGTGGTACCGGGGGACAGGTACGCTCCCAGACGAACGCGGGACGCATCGGCGATGCGCACTCCGGCAGGGAGAACGTAGTCGGTGAGGCGCGGGAACTTGTCCAGCCCCTGCACCTGGATGCCCGAGCGCTGCAGCGCGGGGCGCAGCCGCGAGACGTCATCAGGATGCATCGGACCGGCGGACGTCCATGCCACGTTGGGCAGATGCGCGAAGATCCCGTCGAGGTTGAGCTCGTTCGGGCGCACGACCAGGTGGCTGAGCGCGTGCAGGCGCAGATAGGCATCGGTCGTGGACGTGACAGGCGTGTCGAGGTCGGCCTCCACACGAACCACCTCGAGGCGCACGCCACGCAACTCGTCGTCGTCGGCGTGGGCGTCCAGTGCCTTCGTGTCGGTGGACTCCGGCAGGCGGCCAGTGCGGATCTCGGGGAACCAGGTGTCCAGCACGGTGCCGTCCTCGCGGATCGTCGCGAGGCCGTCAGCGTTCACCCATCGTGCATCAGTCATGCCTCCACGCTAGCGGGCTCCGCCCTGCCGAAGATGTCGCGTGTCCTCTCGCGACGCTCGGGCGCGCAGCAGCGGCCGGATACGATGAGGACATGCCGCTGCTCGATCTCACCGCCTCCGCTGCCGATATCACCCGGGCGATCTGCGATATCCCCAGTGTCTCCGGAGACGAGGCGGCACTGGCCGATGCCGTCGTTGCCGCCCTGTCCGAGTATGACCACCTGGAGATCATCCGCGACGGTGACACGATCGTTGCTCGGACGTCCCTCGGGCGCGATCGTCGCGTGATCATCGCGGGACACCTCGACACGGTGCCCATCAACAACAACCTGCCCAGCGAGTTGCGCGAGATCGACGGCGAGAGCGTGATCTGGGGTCGAGGAACCGTGGATATGAAGGCGGGCGTGGCCGTACAGCTGAAGCTCGCTGTCGATCTGGTCGCCCCGATGGTCGACATCACCTGGATCTGGTACGACCACGAAGAGGTCGACAGCTCCCTGAACGGTCTGGGACGCCTCGCCGGCAACCAGCCGGACCTCATGGCCGGTGACTTCGCTATCCTCGGCGAGCCGACCGCAGGGGAGATCGAAGGCGGATGTAACGGAACGCTGCGTGCGGTGGTGCGCACACACGGGGTTCGTGCGCACAGCGCGCGCGCCTGGGTGGGGGAGAACGCGATCCACGCCGCCGCGCCGGTCCTCGCTCGGCTGTCCGAGTATCGCCCCAAGGAGGTCACGGTCGAGGGTCTGGCCTATCGCGAGGGTCTGAACGCTGTACGTATCGGTGGCGGTGTCGCGGGCAACGTGATCCCCGACCTCTGTGAGGTGGAGGTGAACTACCGCTATGCTCCCGACAAGTCTCCGGAGCAGGCCGTGGCGCACATCCGCAACGTCTTCGCGGGCTTCGAGATCGAGATCGTGGACCTGTCGGCGGGTGCTCGCCCCGGGCTGGACGCCGAGCTCGCCCAGGAGTTCCTGGCGGCGACGGGCGCTCGCCCCAAGCCGAAGTACGGGTGGACAGATGTCGCGCGGTTCTCGGCCCTCGGGGTTCCGGCCGTCAACTACGGCCCCGGTGACCCGAGCCTTGCCCACCACGATCAGGAGCGTGTCCCCGTGGCACAGATCGAGACCGTCGAGGCAGGGCTGCGCGCGTGGCTGAGCTGACCCGTACCGACCAGACGCCGGCGCGAACCGCACCACCGACGCGGGTGGTGACGGCGCTGCGGATCACCGGCATCTACGTGGTGGCGCGCATCATCACCTTCACCTTCCTCTTCATCTCCTCCGCCCTCGCCGCCCCGGGATCCCGCTTCGGTCCCGGCCTCGGCATCGAGCGGTTCATCACGGGCTGGGACGGTCAGTGGTACTGGCAGATCGCGTTCCAGGGCTACCCGTCGCCGCTTCCCCTGACCGATACCGGCGCCGTCGCTGAGAACGCGTGGGCCTTCATGCCCCTCTACCCGTGGGTCGCCAACGTCATCGGGATGCCGTTCGGATCGTGGGCCACGGGTGCTGCGATCACCTCGCTCGTGTGTGGCCTGCTGTCCTGCTTCGCGCTCTACCGACTGATGCGCAATCGCCTTTCGCGCAACGTCTCGATGTGGGCCGTGGTGTTCTTCGCGAACGGTCCGCTCGCAGCGCTTTTTCACGTCGGCTACGCCGAGGCGATGTTCACTCTCTTCCTGCTGTTGGCGCTGAACGCGGTGCTGCGTCGCCGATTCGCTGAGCTTTACATCCTCATTCCGCTGATGGGATTCACGCGTCCCGGCATTCTGCCGTTCGCCCTGATGCTCGGCCTCTACGGGATGTGGCGCTGGTTCCGCCGCGACCGCGACCCGCTGCCGCGCATTCAGATCATCCATATCCTCGCGACCGGCGCTCTGGCCGTGCTCGTCGGGTTCTCCTGGCAGATCATCGCGGGGATCGTGACCGGCGATCTCGGTGCCTACCTCAGCACCGAGCTCGCCTGGCGCCGGAACTGGCTGGCAGAGCCCGCGACCGCCTTCATCCCCTTCGAGGCTTGGGGTGCGGCACTGAACATGTGGTTCGGACTGTGGCAGGTGCCCGTGTTCCTGGGGTGGCTGACCTTCGGTGTCCTGCTCGCGCTGATCGGGTGGGCTCTGCTGCGCGAACGGCACGTGCTCGCGATGGGCGTGGAACTGCGGCTGTGGTCGGCGAGCTACATGCTTTACCTGCTCGCGGTGTTCTTCCCGCAGTCCTCGACCCTGCGACTGCTGTTGCCGTTGACCCCGCTGGTGGGGGCCATCGCCATTCCGCGCTCGCCGTGGTGGCGCGGTGGCATCCTCATCGGCGGCGTGCTCTACCAGTGGTTCTGGATTTACAGCGTCTACGCCCTCGCCGCCACGGTTTACCAGATCCCGTAGGGGTCATTCCCGGGTCACGGATCGCTGTGCATTTCTGGACAACGCCTCAGAACCGATAAACTGGTAGCCAGACCAGGATGAAAGGGAGCCGACATGGCAGCCATGAAGCCCAGGACCGGCGACGGACCGATGGAAGCGGTCAAGGAAGGTCGCCTCATCATCGTTCGAGTTCCGCTCGAAGGGGGAGGCCGTCTCGTCGTCTCCGTGAATGACGAAGAGGCCAAGGAACTGCACTCCGTGCTCGGGGGCGTTGTCAACGCCGCATGATGCACAGCAGACAGGGAAGGCGGTCGGGCAGCAGCCCGACCGCCTTCCCTGTTCTCCAGGTCAGCGTTCCGCCAGCACGGTGAGCTGCAGAAGCCCCTCGTTCACGGTGGAGAGGGCACCCACCACGGCCGGGGAGGCCTGGACTTCTTGGATCAGGGAGCGATAGGCCCGCGTGATCTCGTCACGCTGCACGGGATCGGCCACACGTCCGCCGCCGAGAACGCGGGGAACCAGCACGGTGCCGCCGGCGCGCACCAGGCGCAGGCCATGCTCGACGTAGGCGATGACGTTCTCCGGGTCGGCGTCGACCAGCACGATGTCGTACGAACCCTCATTCATGCGGGGAAGCACATCGAGCGCACGACCCGTGATGAAGCGGGCGCGAGCAGCGGGAACCCGCGCTTCCTGGAACGACTGGCGTGCCACGCCCAGGTGCTCGGGCTCTTTGTCGATGGTGGTGAGCACGGCGTGGGGGGCACCGTGCAGCAGCCAGAGCCCGGACACTCCGGCTCCCGTGCCGATCTCCATGATGCTGGTGGCTGCGGTGGTCGCGGCGATCACAGCGGCCTGTGCGCCGATGCCGGGGGAGATCGGTGCGGCACCCACCTCCAGTGCGTGGGCGCGTGCGCGCGCGATGTGGTCGGGTTCGATGATGGACTCCCGCGCGAAACGGGCGATCGCATCCAGCTCGCTCATTGCTCCTCCGTATTCAGGCTAGGTGCGGTGTGCGCGACAGTCGGTGAGGCGCGACCGGTAATCTGAATCCATGAACTTCATTCCGGGGCCCGACAAGCTGCTGGTGATCGCGCTGATCGCTGTGGTGCTCGTCGGTCCGGAGCGGCTCCCGCGCTACGCAGAGGGTCTTGCTCGACTCATCAAGAAGGCCGGCGAGGTGATCCGCGGCGTGAAGGATCGCGCGGCGGAGGAGATGGGGCCGGAGTTCACCGAGACCGACTGGCGCAAACTCGACCCGCGTCAGTACGACCCGCGTCGCATCATCCGCGAGGCGCTGCTCGACGACGTGATGGCACCGGCTCCCACGGCGGCTGCGGCCACGGTGGGAGTGGCCGGGGCTGCTGCAGCAGTGGCATCCGCCCCTGCTGCAGCCAGCAGTCCGCAGGCCAGCGGGGCGAGCGCGCTCTTCACCCGCTCGACGCCTCGCACCGCGAACCGGCTTCCGGCAGGCGAGATCCCGCCCTACGACGCCGAGGCCACCTGAGCCGGTACCGACCGGCCACGCCGCCGCGCGGCTGCCGTTCGCGGAGTCAGGCTGTGCGGAACGGCAGCGTGCGATGCGTGAGGTCGCGTCCGAAGGTCGCCACCCGTTCGGCCAGACCGATGATCGCCGCCGCGGCCGGGTCGGTCGGATCCGAGATCACCACGGGCTCTCCCGCATCGCCGCCCTGGCGCAGAGCCATACTCAGCGGCACGGAGGCGAGGAGCTGGACCGGCTGATCCGGCAGGCTCAGCGCGTCGGCGACACTCTGTCCGCCGCCGGAGCCGAACATCGCGAAGTCCTGACCGTCCGGCAGGATCAGCGGAGACATCGTCTCCACGACGCCGATGACGCGCTGACCGGTCTGACGCGCGACGGTGCCGGAACGCACCGCGACCTCCGCGGCCGCCGCCTGCGGTGTGGTGATCACCAGGACCTCCGCCCTCGGAAGCAGCTGTCCCACGGAGATGGCGATGTCTCCCGTGCCCGGCGGCATGTCCAGCAGCAGGACATCAAGATCGCCGAAGTGCACGTCGGTGAGGAACTGCTGCACCGTGCGATGCAGCATCGGACCTCGCCACGCCACGGCGCCCTCGCGCAGGAACATGCCGATGGAGATCACCTTCACATCGTGCGCGACCGGCGGCAGGATCATCTCGTCGATTCGCGTGGGCGTTGTCCCGGCGGGAACGCCCAGCAGTCCCGGGATCGAGAAGCCGTGAATGTCGGCGTCGACCAGGCCGACACGCAGTCCTCGCTGCGCGAGCGCCACGGCGAGGTTCGCGGTCACAGTTGACTTGCCGACTCCGCCCTTGCCGCTGGTCACGGCGATGACGCGCGTGAGCGAATCGGGACCGAACGGCATGGTGCGCGCGGGGCGACCGTCGCGCAGCCGCTCGGTCAGGGCACGGCGCTCCTCGGGCGTCATCACGCCGACCGCGACGTCGACCGATGCGATTCCCGGCACGCGTGCGGCTGCCTCTCGAACCTCCCGCTCGATGCGCGTCGCAGCCGGGCAGCCCACGATCGTGAGGGCGATGCCGACGTGGGCTGCGTCCTCGGTGACGGTGATGTCGCGAAGCATGTCGAGCTCGGCCAGCGTGCGCCGCAACTCGGGGTCGACGACGCTGCCCACCGCGCTGCGGACCTGCTCGGCGAGACTCACCGTGACTCCTTCTTCGATGCGGCGCGTTCGTCGTGCTCTGCGTTCGCTCGCTCGTCGAGTTCGCCGAGCAGCGCGCGCAGCTCCTGGCGGAGCACGTCACGCGAGACGGATTGGTCGACGAGGTCCGTCATCGCCATACGCAGCGCCACGACCTCGCGCGCCAGGTACTCGGTGTCGGCGAGGTTGCGCTCGGCGCGCTGACGGTCCTGCTCGATCTGCACGCGGTCCCGGTCATCCTGGCGGTTCTGCGCGAGCAGGATCAGGGGCGCGGCATAGGATGCCTGCAGGCTTAGGACCAGGGTGAGTGCGGTGAAGCCGTTGGAGACCTGGTCGAAGCGCACCGCGGCCGGCATGAGCGAGTTCCACGCGATCCACGCCACGCAGAACAGCGTGAGCAATGCGAGGAACGTGGGCGTTCCCATGGCACGTGCGATCCACTCGGTGAAGCGGCCGAAGCGGTCGCGAGACTGCTTGGGCTGCGCTCGACCTCGGCGGGCGGGGGAGTCGAGGGCGTTGTCGCGCGCCATCATGCGCCCGGCCCCGCAGCGGGGCGGACCACGGTGATCGACCCGGTCGCCTCTTCCTCGTCGTAGGAGCGCCAGTCATCGGGCAGGAGGTAGTCGAGCACGTCATCGACGCTCACGACCCCCACGAGGCGATGCGCGACGTCGACCACCGGCAGCGACACGAGGTCGTAGGACGCGAGCATGCGTGCGACCTCTGTCGCGGAGGCGGTCGCCTGCACGGGTTCGAGATCGTCCAGGATCGCTCCCAGCCGCTCGTGTGGCGGATAGCGCAGCATGCGCTGGAAGTGCACGACGCCCAGCAGACGCCCCGTGGGAGTCTCATACGGTGGCAGCGTCACGAACACCGCCGCGGCGAGGGCGGGATGCAGCTCGTGGCGGCGGATGAGCGCGAGGGCCTCGGCCACCGTGGCCTCGGCGGACATGATGATCGGCTCCGGGGTCATCAGACCGCCGGCGGTGTCGGGACCGTACTGCAGCAGCGTCCGCACGTCTTCGGCCTCTTCGGGCTCCATGAGCTCCAGCAGATGCTGCAGACGACCCTCGGGAAGCTGTGCCAGCAGGTCCGCGGCGTCGTCGGGCTCCATCTGGTCGAGGATGTCGGCCGCGCGTTCGTCGCCGAGCTGCTCGAGGATGTGCATCTGCTCGTCCTCGGGCATCTCCTCGAGAACGTCGGCGAGGCGGTCGTCCGGAAGCTCCTCCGCGACCTCGATCATGCGGGTCTCGGGGAGGTCGAGCATGGTGTTGGCGAGATCGGCCGGCTTCAACTCGGAGTAGGAGGCGACCAGCTGCTCGGCCGACTGCGCCTCACCCGGTCGGTGCTGTTCGCGGACCTGACCCCAGGTCGCGAATGTCGTGGCACCGCGCGCGAACGGCGACGCGCTGGTCTTCGGGCGGCGCAGGAACAGCTGGGTGACGCCCCACTCGCCGATGCGGTTGCGCTCGATGGCGACGTCTTCGATCACGGCGCTGCCGGAGGCGTCTGCCATGTCCACGCGTCGTCCGACCAGCTCGGCGAGCACGCGGACCTCACCGCCGCGCTGCTCGAATCGGCGGACGTTCATCAGCCCGGTGGTGATCACCTGCCCCTGCGAGATGGAGGTGACTCGACCGATGGAGAGGAACACCTGACGGCGCCCGGGGATCTCGCAGACCAGGCCGATGACGCGGGGCGGGTCGGATTTTCGGTACACCACGACGACGTCGCGGACCTTGCCGAGACGATCGCCGGAGGGGTCGAAGACCGTGCAGCCGTGCAGGCGCGCGACGAAAACCCGCTGAGTACTCACGCTCTCAGCGTAGTCGCCGAATGCGGGGCACCCGGGGGATCACGAGGTGCGCGTGGAAGAATGAAGACCGAGCTCGGTGATGGTGTGTCGCCACAGATGTGGTGCCGACCGATCACGAACGCTGACGGAGGAGAGACAGACCAGTGAGCATGATGGGACCCCTGGGCGGCAACACGGAGGTCGGCGAGGTCGTCGGGTCGTTCCCCGAGTACACGGGAGCGCAGAAGGCGGTCTCCTCGCTCATCCAGGCCGAGATCCCGGCGCGGGAGATCGCGATCGTGGGCCGCGGCCTGCGCTCGATCGAGCGCATCACCGGCAAGCTCGGATACGCCACGGCAGCGCGACAGGGCGCCGTCAACGGCATCTTCCTCGGCCTGATCTTCTCTCTGGTGCTCACCTTCGGCGTCGAGCAGAACCTGATGCAGCTCTTCCTCGGCTGCATGGTGGTGGGTGTGGCTCTGGGCATGCTGATGAGCCTGATCGCGTACACCCTCATCCGGCGTCGTCGTGACTACGCCAGCGTGATGCAGGTGGTCGCGGACCACTACGAGGTGACGGTGATGCCGACGAGCATTCACAAGGCGCGGCAGGTGCTCGGCACCGCGCCCGGTGCGCATCGCCCGCCCGCGCGTCCGGCAGCTCCCGCATCGAACGAGCCGCCGCGCTACGGCGAGCGCGTGGACCCGTCCGCGGCGCCGACGGC
>NZ_JBJDRI010000048.1:0-28801 GCF_044987425.1 Microbacterium sp. ZW T5_56
TCGGCGCGCTGCGCGAAGCGGTGCATACCCGCCTCGGCGTGTGGTGGAGCCTCAGCCCCTTTGATCCGGGCGACGCCGAGGATGCCGATGACGTGCGCGTCGCCGGGACTCCAGTGCCATCGTTCCAGGGCAATGTCGAGGGTGCCACGAGCTACATCGGCGACCTGCTGTCACGGGGGTGGGCCGTGGTGGTCGCCGCCGCGGGAAGCGGACTCGTCGAACGTGCCCGCGACGTGCTGTCCGAGCGCGGTTTCGGAGCCCGCGTGGTGGAGGAACTCACGGAGGCGCCCGAGCATGGTGTGGCCACGCTCGTGCGCGGCACCATCGAAAGCGGCTTCCTCTCCGCCGAAGCGGAGCTCGCCGTCTTCACTGAGAGCGAGTTCTACGGCCGGACCGTCGGCGGCTCCCAGATGGTCAAGAAGCTGGCGTCGCGGCGCAAGAACGTGGTCGACCCGCTTCAGCTGAAGGCGGGCGATCACGTGGTGCACGCCACGCACGGCATCGGACGATTCGTCGAGATGACCCAGCGCGAGGTGTCCACCGGCGGACGCAACGCCCAGAAGAGCCTGCGCGACTACCTCGTCATCGAGTACGCGCCGAGCAAGCGCGGCTACCCGGGCGACAAGCTTTTCGTGCCCACCGACCAACTCGATCTCCTCAGCCGCTACGTCGGCGGCGAGGCGCCCGTGCTTTCCAAGATGGGCGGCGGCGACTGGGCCGCGGCGAAGTCGAAGGCACGCAGGGCGGTGCGCGACATCGCGGTGGAGCTGGTGAAGCTGTACTCGGCGCGCATGGCGGCCAAGGGGCACGCATTCGGACCCGACACCCCGTGGCAGCGCGAGCTGGAGGAGGCGTTCCCCTTCGCGGAGACGCCCGATCAGCTGCAGACCATCGACGAGATCAAGCACGACATGGAGAGCCCGATCCCGATGGATCGGCTGCTCTCCGGTGATGTCGGCTTCGGCAAGACCGAGGTTGCCGTCCGTGCCGCGTTCAAGGCGATTCAAGACGGCAAGCAGGTGGCCATGCTGGTGCCCACCACGCTGCTCGTGAAGCAGCACCTGGACACGTTCGCGGAGCGTTTCGCCGGTTTCCCCGTCAAGGTCCGTGCGCTGTCGCGCTTCCAGAGCGACAAGCAGGCGCGCGACGTGCTGGCCGGCCTCCTGGACGGCACGGTCGACATGGTCATCGGCACGCACCGCATCCTCACCGACAAAGTGATCTTCAAAGACCTCGGACTGCTGATCATCGACGAGGAGCAGCGCTTCGGGGTGGAGCACAAGGATGCGCTGAAGAAGCTCAAGACGAACGTCGACATTCTGGCGATGAGTGCCACGCCCATCCCACGCACGCTGGAGATGGCGGTCACGGGCATCCGTGAGATGTCGACGCTTGCCACCCCGCCGGAGGATCGCCACCCGATCCTCTCCTTCGTCGGTCCGAAGAACGACCGTCAGATCGCGGCCGCCATCCGCCGCGAGCTGCTGCGCGAGGGCCAGGTGTTCTACGTCCACAACCGGGTGCAGTCCATTCAGCGTGTCGCCCATGAGCTCGCCGAGCTCGTCCCGGAAGCGCGCATCGCGGTGGCCCACGGGCGGATGGGGGAGCACCAGCTGGAACAGGTGGTGGATGACTTCTGGGAGAAGAAGTTCGACGTTCTGGTGTCCACCACCATCATCGAGACCGGCCTGGACATCGCCAACGCCAACACGATCATCATCGACCGGGCCGACAAGTACGGTCTGTCGCAGCTGCACCAGCTGCGTGGGCGGGTCGGGCGCGGACGCGAACGCGCCTACGCGTACTTCATCTACGACGACATGAAGCCGCTGTCTGAGACGGCCGCCGATCGCCTCCAGACCATCGCGATCAACAACGATCTCGGCTCCGGCATGCAGGTGGCGCTGAAAGACCTGGAGCTGCGCGGCGCGGGCAACATGCTCGGCGCCGAGCAGGCGGGCCATATCGCGGGCGTGGGCTTTGACCTGTACCTGCGCATGGTCGGCGAGGCGGTGGCGACCTTCCGTGGCGAGGAGACGGAAGGCCCCACGGAACTTCGCCTCGAGCTTCCGGTGGATGCCCGCATCCCCGAGGCGTACATCGACAGCGAGCGGCTCCGTCTGGAGGCGTATCAGAAGCTGTCCTCATCGGCGACGGCCACCTCGAAGGACGACATGATCGACCTCGTGATCGATGAGCTCGTCGATCGCTACGGTCCGCTCCCCGAGGAGGTCGTCGGTCTCGTCGCCGTCGCGCGTCTTCGTCGTCGGGCAGCACAGGCGGGCCTCACCGATGTCGTCGCGATGGGACCCAACCTCCGCATCGCGCCGGCTCATTTCGCCGACTCGATCCGCGTGCGCATGCAGCGGCTGTATCCCAACGCCAAGCTGATCGCCTCGGGGGAGGCCGTTGTCGTGCCGATTCCGCGTCCCGGTGGCGAGGCGATGGCGGACGCGGAGCTCATCACGTGGGTCGACCAGCTCTTCACCGCGCTGTATCCGCTCCCGGATCTGAAGCCCGCCGCCTGATCGCGCTGGTGCCGGGTGCGGCGGAGCGTTAGCGTGACGGAATGGAGTTCGAGCACGCAGGAGCACGACCGCGAGTGCACCCGGATGCGGTCGTGGCCCAGACCGCGGTCATCTCCGGGGATGTCACCATCGGAGCCGATTGTCAGATCCTGCACGGCGCGGTGATCACGGCAGAAGGCGGGGCGATCACCCTTGGCGAGCATGTGATCGTGATGGAGAACGCGGTGATTCGCGCCGTCGCGTCCGCTCCGGCGCACATCGGCGACCACAGCCTGATCGGTCCCGGAGCCAGTATCAGCGGTGCCACGGTGGAGAACGAGGTCTTTCTCGCCACCGGCACCCGGATCTTCAATGGCGCGCGGATCGGTGAGCGCAGCGAGGTGCGCATCAACGGCGTCGTGCATCTGCGCACAGTGCTCCCGCCGGACACGATCGTCCCGATCGGCTGGGTCGCGATCGGCGATCCGGTCCAGATCCTCTCCCCCCATGAGCACGACCGCATCGCCGCCGCACAGCGAGAGCTGGACTTCCCGGGATTCGTGTTCGGCGTTGACCGTGACACCCCGGATGTGATGGTGCAGCTCACCGAGCGGTACGGACGTTCGCTGTCACGTCATCGTTCCGATCGGGCGCTCTGAGAAGCCGGTAAGCTGGACGAGGCCTTCGGGCCGCGGTGTGTCGGGAAGCCTGGTCGACCGCGGGGAGAGAACTCCTCGTGATGACGCGAAAGGCACCCATGAACGACAAGAACCCCTCCGTATCCGTGTCTGCCCCGCACGGCACGGGACACGCGCCCGCGAACCGATTCGTGGCAGTGCTGCGATCCGCGCGACTTCCCGCAGTGATGCTGCTTGCCGCTGCGGCCCTCGGCCTTGTGCTCGCCAATTCCCCCGCCGGTGCAGGGCTGATGTCCCTCCTGGAGGCGCACCCGCTGTTTGCCGGCACACCCTTCGAGCTGTCGATCGCGCACTGGGTGTCGGACGGACTGCTGGCGATCTTCTTCTTCACCGCGGCGGTCGAGCTGCGCCACGAGCTCACGGTCGGCCGCCTCAGCCGGCCGAAGGAGGCGCTTGTTCCGGCCATCGCGGCGGCAGGAGGCGTGGTCATTCCGGTGGCGATGTACCTGGCGATCGCGGCAGGCGAAGGCACCGCACAAGGCTGGCCCATTCCCACCGCCACCGACATCGCCTTCGCGCTCGGCGTTCTGGCGGTGTTCGGAACGGGCTTGCCGGCGAAGATCCGGGTGTTCCTGTTGGCACTCGCGATCCTGGACGACATCGTGGGGATCATCTTCATCGCGGTGCTGTTCACCGCGAACCTCCAGATCGGCGCTCTGGTGCTGGCCGTGGTGCTCGTCGGACTGTTCGCGTTCCTCAGCCGCATGCGTCCCGCGCGGCTGCGTGGACTCTGGGTCGCGGCCCTCGCCGTGATCGCCGTGGGGACGTGGGCTGCCGTGCTCACGAGCGGCGTGCACGCCACCATCGCGGGTGTCGCGCTCGGCCTCGCGATGGCTCCGCGCCCCGCGGATCGCACATCGCACGTGCTGGAGCCGGCGGTGAACGGCCTCGTGCTGCCGGTGTTCGCGTTCGTCGCGGCCGCCGTCGTGGTCCCGGCGGTGGAACCGACGAACCTCAGCCCCGCGTTCTGGGGCGTGATGATCGCGCTGCCCGTCGGCAAGATCGTCGGCATCACGGCGGCGGGACTCCTCGGACAGAGGCTCCTGCGCACGAGCGCCGCGGCCCGCCTCCCGTTCGTGGACCTCATGATGGCCGGAACGCTGGGCGGCATCGGATTCACCGTGTCGCTCCTGCTGGGCCAGCTGGCATTCGGCGCAGACCACGAGCTTGGCGCTGAGGTGACGCTTGCCGTGCTCGGCGGCTCCGTGATCGCGATGCTTGCATCCGCGGCGTTCGTCAGCGTGCGTGCTCGTGCCTACCGCCGTGCGCAGTCACACGCGGCGCGGGCCGCGCACGACTGACGTCGCCCGCCCGGGTATCGTCGGGCTCATGAGCGAAGACCTGCCCGAGCCGTCCGGCCTCGATCGCGCCGCCGCGGTGATGCGTGATGTCCGCGACCGGTGCGTGTGGACGCAGCAGATGACGCACGAGGAGCTCGTGCCCTATCTGGTCGAGGAGAGCTCCGAGGTGATCGAGGCGGTGGAGACGGGTACCAGGACGGATCTGCGCGAGGAACTCGGCGATCTGCTGTGGCAGGTGCTGTTTCATGCCGAGATCTCGGCGCGCGCCGGCGAGTTCGACATCGACGATGTGGCAAACGACCTGTCCGACAAGATGGTCCGCCGTCACCCGCACGTCTTCGCGGGAGAGACCGCGCGCACCCCCGAAGAGGTGCTCGTGCACTGGAACGCGGCGAAGGCGGCGGAGAAGCGGGAGCGACGCAGCGTGCTGGATGGCATCCCCGCTGCGATGCCCGCGCTCGCCCGGGCGCAGAAAGTGCTGGGTCGAGCGTCGTCCGTCGGCGTCGGAGCGTCCGCGCCCACGACGGAGCCGGCCGATGAAGCGCAGCTCGGCGAGGCGCTGCTCGCGCTGGCCGCTCGGGCGCGAGAGCACGGATGGGATGCGGAACGCGCGCTGCGGGGGAGCATGCGAGAGCTGGAGGCCCGCGTGCGCGAGGCCGAGACGGGACGCTGAAGACTCAGCGCGCGAGCACGTCCGGACGCAGTTGGAGCATCGCGTAGAGGAGCGCTGCGACACTCTCGCCGTCGGAGATCTCACCGTCGCGGACCAGGGCGAGCGCCTCGGCCAGGGGCACCCAGCGCACCGCGTCGATGCCCTCCAGCGCCTGCTCGGCACCGTCGTCGGCGACCGCGTCGAGGCCCCGAGCGAGGAACACGTACTCCGGCGCATCCGCAATGCCGTTGAGCGCGTTCATCCGCCCCACGAGGGTCCACTCGCGCGCCACGAAGCCGGTCTCCTCCCTCAGCTCGCGACGAGCCGCAGCCTCGGGATCCTCGCCGTCGGTGCCGCCCGCCGGCACCTCCCAGCCGGATCCCGTCGTGTACCGATCCAGACGAACCAGGCAGATGCGCTCCGCTTCATCGACCGCCACGATGAACACCGCGGGATGGCGCATCGTGACCACGCCGTAGATGCCGTCGCCGGCGGGACCGGTGACCTGGTCCTCGCGCACGCTGATCCAGCGGTTCTCGTACACCGTGCGCGATCCGCGCGTCGTCCAGGTCATTCGCTCAGCCTACGCACGCGCGCGACGCACGCTCACGGTGATCACGACGTGCGGTGACAGTGCGGTGCGTCAGTGCCGCTTCGGACCGGTACCCTGAGAGCATGACGCAAGCGAGCAATCCCTTTGGACAGGTGCTCGTCGCGCTCGTCACTCCGATGACGGCCGACGGTGAGGTCGATTGGCCGTCCGTCGAAAAGCACATGGATGATGTCATCCGCAGCGGTGCGGACGGCATCGTGGTCACCGGCACCACGGGTGAGACCTCCACCCTCACCGACGCGGAGAAGCTGCGTCTGGTCGAGGTCGGCAAAGATGTCGCCGCCGGTCGCGCCAAGATCATCACGGGCGGCGGCTCGAATGAGACCGCCCACGCCATCGAGCTCTACAAAGCGAGCGAGAAGGCCGGCGCCGACGGCATCATGATCGTCACGCCGTACTACAACAAGCCCACGCAGGCGGGCATCCTCACACACTTCCGTCTCGTCGCCGACGCGACGGATCTCCCGGTCATCCTGTACGACATCCCGGGACGCACCGGCGTCCCGATCAAGTACGAGACCATCCTTCGTCTGGCCAAGCACCCGAACATCCTCGCCGTGAAGGACGCCAAGGGCGACTTCAGCGAGGTCAGCCGTGTGCTCAACCAGACCGACCTCATGTACTTCTCCGGCGACGATTCGAACGTGCTCCCGCACCTCGCGATCGGCGCCACCGGACTCATCGGCGTCACGGCGAACATCGCCGCAGCGCCCTATCGGACCATCGTCGACGCGGTCAACCGCGGCGACCTCGCGGCGGCCACTGCACAGCACAAGAAGCTCGAACCGCTGGTTCGTGCCACCATGACGCATGTGCCGGGAACCATCGCCGCGAAGTACATCTTGCACGGGCTGGGACGCATCTCCAGCCCCCGCGTTCGCCTTCCCCTGGTGGGGCCGGAGGAGTGGGAAGCCGCGATCATCGAGGACGAGCTGGCGCTCGTGAGCGGTGTCGAGGGCGTCGACTTCTCCAACTTCCGCCCGGATCGCAACGCGGCGGCGGGTGGAGCCCTGCCAAAGGTGCACGGCACAACACGCTGAAAGGCCCACATGGCAGGCACCACGATCCTCACCCCTCCCGCTCTCGAAGCGGGAACCCTTCGCATCACACCGCTCGGCGGTCTCGGCGAGGTCGGTCGCAACATGACCGTCTTCGAGTACGAGGGCAAGCTGCTCATCGTCGACTGCGGCGTGCTCTTCCCCGAGGAGCACCAGCCCGGCGTCGACCTGATCCTCGCCGACATGGAGCCGATCCGCGATCGTCTGCGTGACGTCGAGGGCGTGGTCCTCACGCACGGGCACGAAGACCACATCGGCGGTGTGCCCTACCTGCTGCGCAACCGCAACGACATCCCGCTGATGGGCTCCGCGCTCACCCTCGCGCTCACCGAGGCGAAGCTCAAGGAACACCGCATCAAGGCGGACACGCGTGTCGTCCGCGAGGGCCAGCGACTCTCCGTCGGTCCGTTCGATCTCGAGTTCGTGGCGGTCAACCACTCGATTCCCGACGCGCTGGCTGTGGTCATCCGCACGCCGGCCGGCACGGTGCTGGGCACCGGTGACTTCAAGATGGACCAGCTGCCGCTGGACGGCCGCATCACCGACCTCCGTGCGTTCGCGCGTCTGGGCGAGGAGGGCGTCGACCTCTTCATGGTGGATTCCACCAACGCCGACGTCCCCGGCTTCACGCCGACGGAGCGCGCGATCGGACCCGTGCTGGAGGATGTCATCGGGCGCTCGCCGCGCCGGGTGATCGTCGCCAGCTTCTCCAGCCACGTCCACCGCGTGCAGCAGGTGATCGATGCGGCGCACAAGAACGGTCGCCGCGTCGCGCTGCTCGGACGCTCGATGGTGCGCAACATGACCATCGCCGAGGACCTGGGCTACCTGCACGTCCCGGACGGCGTGCTGATCGACTACAAGAAGGCCAAGGACCTGCCGGACGACAAGATCGTCTACATGTCCACCGGCTCGCAAGGCGAGCCGATGGCGGTGCTCTCGCGCATGGCCAACATGGATCACGCGATCGAGCCCGGTCCTGGTGACACCATCATCCTGGCCTCCAGCCTCATCCCGGGCAACGAGAACGCCGTGTACCGCGTGATCGACGGCCTCACCAAGCTGGGTGCGACGGTGGTCCACAAGGGAAACGCGAAGGTGCACGTGTCCGGCCACGCGGCCGCGGGCGAGCTGCTGTACTGCTACAACATCCTCAAGCCCCGCAACGTCATGCCGATCCACGGTGAATACCGCCATCTTGTCGCCAACGCCCGCCTCGCGCAGGACACCGGCATCGCGGCAGAGCGCACCATCATCGGTGAGAACGGCACGGTCGTCGACCTCAAGGACGGCGACGCGAAGGTCGTCGGTCAGCTGGATCTCGGCTTCGTCTACGTCGACGGATCCTCGGTGGGCGGCGTGACGGAGAACGAGCTGAAGGACCGCCGCATCCTCGCGGAGGAGGGCTTCGTCTCGATCATCGTGGTGGTGGACGCCAAGACCGGCAAGGTCATCTCCGGCCCGGAGATCCACGCCCGCGGCATGGCCGAGGACGATGCCGTGTTCGACGACATCAAGCCGAAGATCGCCGCGGCGCTGGCCGAGGCCGTGGGCAATGGCGTGCGCGACCCCCATGCGCTCAGCCAGATTGTCCGCCGGACCATCGGTCGCTGGGTCAACCAGCGCCTGCGTCGCCGGCCGATGATCGTGCCACTGGTGATCTCAGCCTGAGACTTCGAGGGGCCGCTGCCGCACTGCGGTGGCGGCCTTTCACGTTCGCGCCGTCCGCCCAAAAGCCGCGTCGATCCGGGCCGATGTCCGAGGCCGGACGTACCGTGGGAGCATGCCACGTTCGTCCAACAGCACGGCCAAGACCGAGCGCCTTCCCGCCAAGACGGAGCGCGCCCCGGCCAAGCAGACGACGCCGCGCGCGCGAAAGACCGAACCGGCGCCGAAGAAGTTCGTCGACGAGGCCGACAAGCCTCCCGTCGCCGTGCGCGCCTGGAACGGCCTCGGTCATGCTGTCGGCGGGCTCTTCCGAGCTTTCGGCCCGGAGACCCTGGAGAAGGATCAGCGCCGGGATGGCCTGCCCTTCTTCCTCGTGGTGCTGGCCATCGCCGGCGCCGTCGTGGAGTGGTTCTTCATCGGCAGTGACGTCGCCACCAACATCTCCACCTACTCGTTCGGTGCGCTCATCGGTCGGGTCGCCTTCGTGTTCCCCGTCATGCTCGTGCTCCTCGCGGCCTGGCTGTTCCGCCACCCGTCCTCGGTGCACGACAACGGCCGCATCGGCATCGGCTTCATCCTCTTCACGCTCTCGCTGGCGGGCTTCTGCCACGTGGCCGGCGGCCTGCCCCAGCCCACCAAGGGCCTTCCTGCGCTGAGCGGTGCTGGCGGCCTGTTCGGCTGGATGCTGGGCCAGCCGCTATCGCTACTGTCGAACATCGGCGCCTACGTCGTGCTGTCGATCCTTGCTCTGCTGAGCGTCCTGATCCTCACCAAGACGCCGCCGAACAAGATCTTCTCCCGTCTCGGTGAGCTGTACGCCTGGCTGTTCGGTGCCGAGCCGGGTGAGCCGAGGGAGCGCAAGCCCCGGTTCGAGCCGTCCGGCTCCGACGATGATGAGCCCGCCGATTCCGCCCAGTCGGACCTGCCGTGGTGGCGTCGCAACAAGAGCGGTCGCGAGGAGGAGCAGGACGGCCACCTCGGCTCCGACGACCTCACCGCTCTGCTGGAGCCCAGCGTCGAGGGTAGCTTCGAGCAGGTCATCACCATGCCCCCTCCCACGCGCAGCGCCCCCGCGGTCTCCCCGGATGCCGCCACGGAGGTCCTCTCCGAGGTCCGCGCCGTCGCCGATTCGCTGAACAGCCCCGCCGCCGCGCACGGTGCGACCAGCATGATGGACGACCTCGGTCTCGACCTGGAGGACGAGGAGGACGACCTTCCGGGCCTCTCCGGCTTCGGCACGGACGGCCCCGGTCCCGGTGGTCCGCAGGCCCCCGCCGCGCCCTATCATCTGCCCAGCCTCACCTCGCTCGGCACCGGGCCCGAGGGCGTGACGCGCTCCGCGGCAAATGACGCCATCGTCGCCTCCCTCACCGAGGTTCTCGAGCAGTTCAAGGTGGACGCCAAGGTGGTCGGCTTCTCGCGCGGACCGACGGTCACGCAGTACGAGATCGAGCTCGGTCCCGGTGTGAAGGTGGAGCGCATCACTGCGCTCACCAACAACATCGCCTACGCGGTCGCCTCCAACGAGGTGCGCATCCTCGCGCCGATTCCCGGCAAGAGCGCCATCGGCGTGGAGATTCCCAACACCGACCGCGAGACGGTCACCCTCGGCGACGTGCTGCGCTCCGCCGCGGCCGCCAACAGCAAGCACCCGATGACCATCGGCGTCGGCAAGGACGTCGGTGGTGGTTTCGTCGTGGCGAACCTCGCGAAGATGCCTCACCTCCTCGTCGCAGGATCCACCGGTTCGGGTAAGTCGTCATTCGTGAACTCGATGATCACGAGCCTGCTGATGCGTGCGAAGCCCAGCGAGGTGCGCATGGTGCTGGTGGACCCCAAGCGCGTCGAGCTCACGGCGTACGCGGGCGTGCCGCACCTGATCACGCCCATCATCACGAACCCCAAGAAGGCCGCCGAGGCGCTGCAGTGGGTCGTGAAGGAGATGGACATGCGCTACGACGACCTCGCGTCGTTCGGCTTCCGTCACATCGACGACTTCAACAGGGCGGTCGTCGCCGGGGAGCTCCAGCTCCCGGCCGGCTCCGAGCGCGTGCTCAAGCCGTACCCGTACCTGCTCGTGGTGGTCGATGAGCTCGCGGACCTGATGATGGTGGCCCCGCGCGATGTCGAGGACTCCATCGTTCGCATCACCCAGCTCGCTCGTGCTTCGGGCATCCATCTGGTGCTGGCGACGCAGCGTCCGTCTGTCGATGTCGTGACCGGTCTGATCAAGGCCAACGTACCTTCGCGGTTCGCGTTCGCCGTGACCAGCGTCACCGACAGTCGCGTGATCCTCGACCAGCCCGGTGCTGATCGCCTCATCGGTCAGGGTGACGGCCTGTTCCTGCCGATGGGGGCAGCCAAGCCGCTGCGTGTCCAGGGTGCCTGGGTGACCGAGGCGGAGATCGAGAAGGTCGTCAAGCACGTCACCGCGGAAGCTCGTCCCGAGTACCGCTCCGATGTGGAGGCGGTGACGGAGAAGAAGGAGGTCGACGCCGACATCGGAGACGACCTCGAGCTGCTGCTCGCTGCTGTCGAGCTGGTGGTGTCGAGCCAGTTCGGGTCCACGTCGATGCTGCAGCGCAAGCTCCGCGTGGGCTTCGCGAAGGCCGGACGCCTCATGGACCTCATGGAGTCTCGCGAGATCGTCGGCCCGTCCGAAGGCTCGAAGGCGCGCGACGTGCTGGTCACGCTCGAGCAGCTGCCGGTGATCCTGGCAACGCTTCGTGGCGTAACTCCGACGCCGGCGGCGGCCGCACCGGCCGCCGCCGCGGAAGAGGCGCCGATGCCGCCCGCAGCGTCCACCACGGCGCCCACCACTGTCATCGGTGATGATCGCTACGACGGCGACCCCATCGAAGCCCAGTTCGCCGGGCGCACGGCCGACGACGACGAGGGCGACGAAGACGCCTGGCAGCTCACCGGTCGCGACTGAGCGTCCGTCAACAGAAGGAGCCCCCGTGGCCGTTCCCCGGCAACTGCCCAACGCGATCACGATCGTGCGCATCCTGTGCGCGCCGGTCTTCCTGTGGATGCTCCTTGCCGACGGTGGTGCTGACGGATCGTTGCGGTGGTGGGCGGCGGTGCTCTTCATCGTGGCGATCGCCACCGACGGCATCGACGGGTACCTCGCGCGCAAATACGAGATCGTCACCGATCTCGGCAAGCTCCTGGATCCGATCGCCGACAAGGCGCTCACCGGGCTCGCCTTCATCGGGCTGTCGATCCTCGCTGAGTTGCCGTGGTGGGTCACGATCCTCGTGCTCGTCCGCGAGGTCGGCATCACCGTGTATCGCTTCGTGGTGATCTCCGACCACGTCCTCGCTGCCGCATGGATGGGCAAGCTGAAGACGGTGTTCCAGGCCATCGCGCTGTCACTCGCGCTGCTGCCGTTCTGGCATCTCGTGGGGGAGTGGGTCTGGTGGGTGAACGGCGTCTTCATGACGATCGCCGTGGTGCTCACGATCGCCAGCGGGATCGACTACATCATCAGTGAGGTCCGCGGCCGCCGGAAGAAGTCGTGACGGCGACTGACCTGCTCGACACACTGGTCGAGCGTGGGTGGACGATCGCCTGTGCCGAGTCTCTGACCGGTGGGCTCCTCACTTCGGCCCTGGTGGACGTTCCCGGGGCGTCGCGCGTCGTCCGCGGGGGCGTGGTGGCCTATGACACGGACGTGAAGCGCGCGGTGCTGGGCGTGGACGCGAACCTCCTCGCACAGCGCGGGGCGGTGGACGCGGACGTCGCCTGGCAGATGGCGGACGGTGTCCGCTCGGCGCTGGCCACGGCGGCGGGACCCGCGCACGTAGGTCTGGCTACCACCGGGGTCGCTGGCCCCGATCCGCAGGACGGCCAGGCGGTCGGCACCGTGTTCGTCGCTGTGGCGTCGCCGATCGGAACCGAAGTGCGTCGGCTGCAGCTCTCAGGCGATCGATCCACGATCCGCAGAGTCACTGTCGCCGAGGTCATAGCTCTCGCACAGGAGACCCTCAGCGCCCGGTGACGAAGTGAAACTGCGCGGGGGAATAGCCTGGTGTCACGGGGAGTTGAGCCCAGTGAGTTCTGGGAGAAACTCCAGAACACACGGCTAGAGTGGGACCTCGGATGCTGTACAGTTACTCACCCGGAAACACCCACCAGACAGAGGGAGGCACGACATGATCCTTGTACGCCAGGAGATCGGCGATGTTCTTCGTGACCTCCGACAGCAGAAGGGCCAGACCCTTCGGCAGGTCGCGTCACGCGCCAGCGTCGCACTCGGTTACCTCAGCGAGGTCGAGCGTGGCCAGAAGGAGGCGTCGAGCGAGATCCTCGCATCTCTCGCCGACGCCCTCGATGTTCCCATCTCGATGATCATGCGCGAGGTCGGCGACCGCATCGCCGTACTCGAGGGCATCTCGACCGTTCCCGACGTTGTTCCCGACGAGCTGATGGCCTCGGTCGAGTCCGAGCTGTCGCTGCGCTGAGGGTGCGACGCAGCGAGTTCCACCGAGCTGTCGACGCCGAGTTCGGCTCGCGTGGCCCGTCCATCGTCCAGGACCTCGTTCTGACGGCGGTGGGTCAACGGACCGCTGGCGAAGCGATCGACGCGGGCGTCCCGCCCCGCGATGTCTGGCTCGCGCTGTGCGTGGAGATGGACGTTCCTGAGTCTCGTCGTCACGGTGCCGGACGACTCGAGCGCCGACGCTGACAGCAGAAGCGGCCCCGGAATCCTGGATTCCGGGGCCGTTCTGCGTCTCCGGTCAGGCGCGCACCCGCTCGGCCGGGCGCTCGAAAGTGGCGGCATGTGCTTGCCAACCGGCGTCGACGGGGATCGAGCGGGTGGGTTTGGTCGCCATCATCACCACGATGGAGGTGACGGTGAGCGCGATGCCGATGCCGATGGTCGGCGTCCGGCCGACGAGGGTGAAGCCAAAGCCCGCGACCAGCGGTGCCACCGGTGCCACGATGCCCATCATCACGGACTCCGCGGCGTTCACACGTCCGAGCATCGCGGACGGGGTGGCCACCATCATGTACCCGCCGAGGCACGCGTTGACGGCGGGGGAGACCAGGCAGCACAGCATCAGCGTGATCGCGATTCCCCCGATCGAGTTCACGAGGATGAGCGTCGCGCTGCCGACGGTGAACCAGGTGAGAGTGATCACCACGAGCAGCCCGGTCGGCACGGTGCGCACGGCCCAGGGCGCCGCGAAGGAGCCGACCAGCATGCCGACGCCGGTCGAGGCGGTGACGAGGCCGATCTCGAACCCCGACGCGCCGTTCTGCTGCAGCGAGTAGATGGTCGTGGTCACGATGATGCCGATGCCCATGTTGATGAGCATCACGATCACGATGAGATTCATCAGGTCACGGCGTCGCCACAACCAGCGGAACGCTTCGCCGAGCTCACCGCGCGCAGCACGGAAGCCGCGGCGAACCGGCGGGGCGGCCTGCACCGGTGCGGGAGTCGCGCGCTCGGTGCGGCGGACGAGCAAGACGGAGGCGACCAGCGCGATCGCGTCGATCACCGTCATCACGGCACCCACCAGCCAGGTGCCCACACCGAGCAGCGATCCGCTGAGCGGGCCGCTGGTGAGACTGATCGTGGCATCGCGACCCTGGTTGGCTGCGGTGGCACGGCCCACCATGGACGCAGGGACGATGTCCTTCAGCATGGGATCGGTCGCCATCGCGAACACGGTGGAGGAGAAGCCCATCACGATGCTGGCGGCCAGCAGCGTGGCGAACGTCAGAGATCCGCTCCAGGCGAGGGCGGTGAACCCGGCGGAGAGGATCGTGCTGGCGATGCCCCCGATCACCATGATGCGGCCACGGGAATGCCGATCCGCGAGCACGCCGCCGAGCATGGTGGCGAAGATGCGCACCACCACGGTGATCGCCGAGATGACCCCCGCCTGCGCCGGGGAGTTCGTGATCATCAGAGCAATCAGCGGCATCGCGAAGGACAGCATGCTCATCGACACCCCGCTCCCGGTGTCGCTCACCAGCCAGAACGGGTAGGGCGTGCGGTGCAGCGGAATGACCGCGGTGGTTGCGGACTCGCGGGTACCCGCGGCGGGGAGGGAATCGTTCATGGCATCACCGTAGATTGCGCACCTGTAGTTGCGCAAGTATAAGTGCGCAATTATGTGTGCGGAATTGGGTATGACTCGCTAGGCTGGCTTTATGGCTGAGGGCACGTCGGCGGCAGGTGAGTCTGGTGCGGGAGTCGCCGAGCGGGAATACATGACTTCCGCGAAGCTGAAGGCGTATGCGCACCCGCTGCGTCGCCAGCTCATGCGCGTGCTGTCACGCGAGGGGTATGGTCGCGCGGCCGATCTGGCGCGCATCGTGGGCAAGCCCGCGAATCAGGTGAGCTTCCACCTTCGCGCCCTGAGCGAGATCGGCTGGATCGAAGAGGCGCCGGAGCTGGCGCGTGACGGCCGGGACCGCGTGTGGCGTCTGGTGCCGAGCGCGCTCGACGTCGGCTCCCCGGAGCACCCGGCGGAGGATCTGGATGCCGGACTCGCCGTGCTCACCGTATTCGCCGCGGAGCAGCGTGAGCTGCTGGAGCGCGTGAGCGCCTGGAGCGCGAAGTACGTCACGGGGGAGGATCCCGAGACGCGCGGGATGGCGCTGGCGGCCACCCTTCGCCTGACACGTGAGGAGTTCGGCGTGCTGTCGGAGCGCTTGCAGGAGACGATCCGCGATTTCGGACAGCGCCGACCTGCCGGCGTGCGGATCGAGGCCGATGGCGAGGTCCGCGCGTACGACCTCGCGGTGCTGGCGGCTGACGACACGATCTGATCGTGCCGGGAAAATGTTCGACACGCCGACGTGTCGGAGTCGAACACGTGTTCGACTCGGCGTAAGCTCCTGCACAGGTGGAATCGCTCGCTGATCCGCTCACAAATGCGCACTCGTCTTCGATCAATGTCGGAGGCCCCGCGTAGCGTGACTGACGGCGAACGGGCCACACGCCTTGTCGGAGATCCGTTCCTCGGACACGACAGCCTCTGGGCAGCCGCACAACACGCAGAAGGAGCAAGACATGCCATCGGAAAAGGACCGCGAGAAGGCGCTGGATGCAGCGCTCGCACAGATCGACCGTCAGTTCGGCAAGGGTGCCATCATGCGCCTGGGCAGCGATGAGCGTGCCCCGGTCGAGATCATTCCCACCGGCTCCATCGCCCTCGATGTCGCTCTGGGCATCGGCGGTCTGCCGCGCGGCCGCATCATCGAGATCTACGGGCCGGAGTCGTCGGGTAAGACCACGCTGACTCTGCACGCCATCGCGAATGCCCAGCGCAACGGCGGCATCGCAGCGTTCATCGACGCGGAGCACGCGCTCGACCCCGAGTACGCGCAGAAGCTGGGCGTCGACATCGATCAGCTCCTCGTGTCGCAGCCCGACACCGGTGAGCAGGCGCTGGAGATCGCCGACATGCTGGTGCGTTCCGGTGCCATCGACCTCGTCGTCATTGACTCCGTCGCCGCTCTGGTGCCCAAGGCTGAGATCGAGGGCGACATGGGCGACTCCCACGTCGGTCTGCAGGCACGACTCATGTCGCAGGCACTGCGTAAGCTCACGGGTGGTCTCAACCAGACCAGGACCACCGCCATCTTCATCAACCAGCTGCGCGAGAAGATCGGCGTCTTCTTCGGATCGCCGGAGACCACCGCCGGTGGTAAGGCGCTCAAGTTCTACGCCTCCGTCCGCCTCGACATCCGTCGAATCGAGACGCTCAAGGACGGCGCGGAGGCGGTCGGTAACCGCACCCGCGTCAAGGTCGTCAAGAACAAGATGGCTCCGCCGTTCAAGCAGGCCGAGTTCGACATCCTCTACGGCGTCGGCATCTCCCGCGAGGGGTCGCTCATCGACTACGGCGTGGATCAGGGAATCGTGAAGAAGTCGGGCGCCTGGTACACCTACGATGGCGAACAGCTCGGTCAGGGCAAGGAGAACGCTCGCAACTTCCTGATCAAGAACGCGGACGTCGCTGCTGAGATCGAGCGCAAGATTCTCGAGAAGCTGGGCATCGGTCAGCCGAAGGAACAGGCAGCGCCGCAGGCGGCACCGGCGCCCGAGCTGAAGTCGGCGTAACGCCGCTCATGCCATCCCGAACGCATCTCTGACGAGATTCCTTGAGCATGATTGTCGACACTCATGATCGATGACACGGAGAACGGGGGCGAGGAGCACCTCGCCCCCGTTACCCCGTTGTTTGGACAACGGGGTAACCCGTTCGACTCCGCTGAGGGAACGCCCGACGTCCGGTCGGCGAATGCCGACGACGCCGGTGGATCCCGGTCGGCGAGTGGCGAACGTCCGGTGCAGAGCGATCCGGGTGGGGTTGCTTCGAGTGGCGCGCCGGAGCGCGCTCAGCGCGGGTTGACCGGAAGCGCACACGACACGGCGGCTCCGAGAAGAGTGCGATTCACTCCGGTCGAGGATTCTGCGGCCGAAGATGTGGTTCGCGCTCGTCGGAGGGCTACGACCGATGCGTCCCCGCGAGGCACGCGCCCTGCACGACCCGTCGATCGGTATGACGCCGATGGATGGTGGATCGATCCCGACGGAGAGGGCGGACGGCCGCTCGCGGGGCCCAGCACCGGCACGGCAGGAGGGGCGGGTCATTCGCGGGCGGACGCCCCGGCATCACCCGCCCGGACGCACCGATCCGAACGTCAAGCGAACCCCTCGCAGCACGGTGACACGGCGGACGCATCGTGGCCCGCGGGCGATGCAGAATCCTCTTCGCGGATGGCCGACGCCGATGCGGCTCGACTCTCCGGCGAGGTCACCCCGGGCGCTCGCGACAGCACGCCGACGCTCATGCGGGCGTCGGACCTCCTGAAGCCCGATGGTGAACGGCCCCGCCGGCCCGTAGCCCTGCCGACCCAGCGTGGGTGGCGCGACACCGGCGAGAGCGAAGCTGCACCGACGCAAGACACCGCCAGGGAAACCGCGTCGAGTGGTTTTCCCACTCGGTTCGACGACAGCACTGATCGCGCGGCGCGTTCCGATGTGAATGGCGAGTCGGGGCCCGCTGCCCGGCCGGTTCAGGGTTTCGGCGCTCGCGCTGGAGCATCACGTGCCGAACGTCCGACGCGTGCCCCGCGGCTTCGGCTGCTGGAGGCGGCTGACACGGACGGACCTGAAGAGGCAACGCCCGAGGCCCCAGCTGCGCAGCGTGAGCGCGCCGAAGCCGCGCTGCTCAAGAAGCTGCGGGGGAAAGGGCTGTCAGTGAGAGAGGCTCGGGCCTTCGTGATCGGACTCGAGGTCGCGCCCGAGATCGCTGACGACCTCATCGACGAGTTCCTCTCACTCCGATACCTCGATGACGCCGTCCTCGCCGAGCAGCTCATCTATACCGCCAGCTCTCGTAAGGGGCAGGGGCGTCGGGTCATCGCGCAGTCGCTGTCGGCCCGGGGCATTCCACGCGAGGTCATTGACGCGGCCCTGGAAGAGGTGCCCGACGATGACGACGAGCGCGCGCTGGACTTCGCACGCTCCAAAGCCCGATCCCTGGCCAAGTTGGAGCCCGAGGTCGCACTTCGACGTCTGCTCGGACAGCTCGCCCGACGAGGGTTCGGGGGGAGCAGCGCGATGCGTGCGGCGAAGACGGCGCTGAGCGAGGCCGGCGGATCGTCGGTGCGCTTCCGCTGATCCGGAGCGCCGGAATGCCGCGATGCCGGAATGCCGCGATGTCGGCTACACGTCGTCAGCGAGCCACGTGACGGCATCGGCGAGCGGTTGCGGCACCGCGTGGGGCGGTAAGGCGGCCGCCCACGCGCCCGCGAGCAGCTCTTTGCGTCCCGCGCCGGCACCCGCGAACCGACGAAGCTGGGCGGCGAGCGGCTCGTCGCGCCACTGCGGTTGTCGCGACATGCGCTCGAAGCTGTCGCCGATGCCCGCCAGCCGCACCACCTCCGCCGCACGTTCGGCACCGAGGGCACGGATGAGCTCGTCCTCCAGGTCCCGATCGCAGACGAAGAGTCGAACCGGCGGTTCATCCAGCCCATCGTCGTCATGAAGAGTGCGGGTCACGAAGCCCGTCTCCCCGACATCGCACAGCACGGCCGTCCGCGCGCCGTCGCGGTGCGCTCGCAACTCGCGGCGCACGTTCGTGATCCCCTCGAGCGAGACGATGCTCACCCGCGTGAGTTGAATGCGCCGCGCGCGCGTCAATGCCAACACCGCTGCGACATCGCTGCGGCCCTCCACGAACAACCGGGCGACGGGCATTTGTCCATTCAGCCCTGTCCGTCGCCATCGTGCAAGGCGGTGCAAGCTGAATCGCGCATCCCCGAACGACAGGAGAGCGACGATTTCCCTCTTTCACTGAGGACATCCCTTCCCGAGCTCGGGAAGATGGCGATACGACGCCGTCGCCAGCCACGGATCGTAGAATGGCGGAATCATGTCTTCGCCTTCCAACGCTCCGACGATCATCCCCGCATCGCTGTCTGCGCTGCGCCCGGATGGCACCGCCCGCACCTACGAGGTGCGCACTCTTGGCTGTCAGATGAACGTGCACGACTCCGAGCGCCTGTCCGGCTCGCTCGAGAGCGCCGGTTACGTGAAGGCGGAGTTCGGCGATGAAGCCGACGTCGTCGTCATCAACACCTGCGCTGTGCGCGAGAATGCGTCGTCCAAGCTGTACGGGACGCTGGGTCATCTCGCCTCGGTGAAGCGTCGCCGTGACGGGATGCAGATCGCCGTCGGCGGATGCCTCGCACAGATGGATAAGCAGGCGGTCGTCGAGAAGGCGCCCTATGTCGACGTCGTCTTCGGCACGCACAACATGGGTTCCCTGCCGGGTCTGCTGGAGCGCGCCGCGCACAACCACGAGGCAGAGGTCGAGATCCTCGAGTCGCTGGAGGTCTTCCCCTCCACGCTTCCCACGAAGCGCGACAGCTCCTACGCGGGCTGGGTGTCCATCTCCGTCGGGTGCAACAACACCTGCACCTTCTGCATCGTGCCGAGCCTGCGCGGCAAGGAGAAGGATCGTCGCCCCGGTGACATTCTCAGCGAGATCAAGCTGATCGTGGACGATGGCGCGATCGAGGTCACTCTGCTCGGACAGAATGTCAACTCCTACGGCGTGGAGTTCGGCGACCGTCAGGCGTTCGGCAAGCTGCTACGCGCCGCGGGAGAGATCGAGGGCCTCGAGCGTATCCGCTTCACGAGCCCACACCCCGCCGCGTTCACCGACGACGTCATCGACGCGATGGCAGAGACCCCTGCCGTCATGCCGCAGCTTCACATGCCGCTGCAATCTGGCTCCGATCGCATTCTCAAGGAGATGCGACGCTCGTACCGCTCCGAGAAGTTCCTCGGCATCCTGGACCGCGTCCGCGCGAAGATCCCCAACGCGGCAATCACCACCGACATCATCGTCGGCTTCCCTGGCGAGACCGAAGAGGACTTCCTGGAGACCATGCGGGTCGTGGAGCAGTCCCGGTTCGCCAGCGCGTTCACCTTCCAGTACTCCATCCGTGAGGGCACACCGGCCGCCACGATGCAGGACCAGGTCCCCAAGGCCGTGGTCCAGGATCGCTACAACCGGCTTCTCGCCCTGCAGGAGCGGATCAGCCTGGAGGAGAACGAAAAGCTGGTCGGACAGGACGTTCACGTTCTCGTGTCCACAGGCGAGGGCAAGAAGGACGCCGCCACGCGCCGGTTGTCCGGTCGCGCAGAGGACAACCGCCTGATCCACTTCACGCTCCCGGAGGGGGCTGAGATTCCGCGCCCGGGCGACATCGTGACCGTGACGGTCACTCGTGCCGCCCCGCACTACCTGATCGCCGATGCCCCCGATGGTGAGCCGGTGCGCCTTCGCCGCACGCGTGCGGGTGACGCGTGGGATCGGGCGCAGGCGGAGTCGTGTGGCATTCCCGCCCCGGCGTCCGTGTCGGCCGACGGGAAGCGTGTGATCGGGCTCGGACTTCCTGGATTGCGTCCTCAGGCGTGACTGCCGCTCCCGGCCTGTTCGCCGTCGTCGGCGCGACCGGGACAGGCAAGAGCGAGTTCGCGTTGGACCTCGTCGAGGCACTGCGCGAACGTGGGCGCGACGCCGAGATCGTCGGCGCTGACGCCATGCAGCTCTACCGAGGCATGAACATCGCGACGGCCAAGCTCCCCGTCGATGAGCGCCGAGGTATCCCGCATCACCTGATCGATGTGCTGGAGCCAGGGCAAGACGCCGCTGTCGCGTGGTATCAGCGGGCGGCGCGTGAGGCGATCTCTGAGATCCGGAGCCGCGGTCGCGACGCGATCCTCGTCGGCGGATCCGGGCTCTACGTCTCGAGCGTCTTGTGGGATTTTCGATTCCCCCCACGCGATGAATCGCTGCGTGCGCGGCTCGAGAGCGAACTCGAGGAGCGTGGGCCCGGCGTCCTGTTCGATCGGTTGCGCGCCCTCGACCCCGCCACCGCGGAGCGGATCGACGCCCGAAACGGTCGGCGCGTGATCCGCGCGCTGGAGATTCTCAAACTGGGCGAGAGAACCCACGGCGCCGCGCTTCCGGAGGCTCCGGTGGTGTGGGCGCCGCATCGCATTCTGGCACTCGCGGTGCCGCGCGAGGATCTCGTGCTGCGTCTGGACGCGCGCGTCGAGCGCATGTGGCAGCAGGGGCTGATGGGCGAGGTCACTCGCCTGCGTGCGGTCGGCCTGGAGCCCGGGACGACAGCGGCGCGCGCCATCGGCTACGCCCAGGCATTCGCGCAGCTCGATGGGACGATGACGGAGGCTGAGGCGATCGCCGAAACGCAGGCGCTGACGCGCCGCTACGCCCGTCGCCAGGTGTCGTGGTTTCGTCGTTATGCCGACGCCGAGTGGATCGATCCGCTCGTCACTCGGCCCGCCGACATTCTCTGACCCGCTGGCCTCTGCGGCAGCCCGTCGGGGTGTCGTGCTGCGGGCCCCCCGATGTCGCTGAGTGGGCGAACTCGCGGCGGTGAGGGCCTTCGCGGACCGGCGCTATCGCGCTGCGTGACCGCAGTGCGATAGCGCCGGGTCCACTGCCTCAGGCGACGGTGGCGTCGATCGTGACGGGGATGTTGCCGCGCGTGGCCTTGGAGTAGGGGCAGACCTGGTGCGCGGCGGCGACGAGTGCGTCGGCCGCTTCCTGATCGATACCCGACACCTCCGCGTGCAGCGCGGCGCTCAGCGACGGGCCCGCCTCGGGATCCAGGTTGAGCGTGACCTCGGCGACAACGGCGGAATCCGTGAGGGTGAGGCCCTGACGGCGCGCGACCATCTTCATCGCGGAGTGGAAGCAGGCCGACCATCCGGCGGCGAAGAGCTGCTCGGGGTTGGTTCCGGGGCGACCGGTGCCCGGGATGCTGAGGTCGAGACTGAGGACGGCGTCGCTGGTTTCGACGTGGCCGTCGCGTCCGTCTCCGGTGGACGTGGCGACGGCGACGTAGGGCTGCGTGGACATGTTTTCCTCTCAGACTCCGGCTCGGGATGAGTAACCGGTTGAACTGGTGACGAGCTTGCCGCATCGAACGTCACCTGTCAAGATGGTGACGTGATCCACGAGTTTCCCTGCGGCACGCGCGTGCTCGACTTCGTCGCGACCCGCCGCGCGCGTCGCTCGGAGCAGTCGTATGAGTTCCTCTCGGACGCGGAGGCCCTGGATGCCTGGTGGCTGGAGGCGGGCGTTCGGACATCGGGGCGTGCCAGCGACGGGGCAGACCTCGCCGCGGCCCTGGAGTTGCGCGAAGCGCTGTACACGGTGATCTGGCATCGGTTGAACGGTGAAGCCATACCGGACGAAGCCCTCGCGATCGTGAACGAACGTGCCCAGTCCTCGCCGGTGTCTCCGGCGCTCACGGCCGGCGGTGTCGTTCGTGACGGCGACCCTGCCGAGTGCTTGGTCGACCTCGCGCGTGAGGCCATCGAGATTGTGGGCAGCGAGGAAGGTGCGCTGCTGCGCGAGTGCTCGCGGCCCGAGTGCACCACGATCTACCTGGACCGCTCACGCGGCCACCGCCGCGAGTGGTGCTCGATGCAGTCGTGCGGCAATCGCGCGAAAGCCGCCGCCTACCGCGCCCGCGTTCGCGCCCGCGTCACCACGTCCTGACCCACGCCTCTCACCGCCCGGGCCCCCTGGGGCGCAACCACCCGCCGTGAGACTTCCGTCTGTGGGTCAAAATCGGCGCATTGCGGTGATTCTCGCCCACAGACGGAAGTCTCACGGGACATGGGTGGGCGTGCGGGAAGCGGGGGAGGGTGCGAGAGGATGAAGGGGTGCCCCATCACATCCGAGCGTTTCAGACATCCGATACCGACCAGGTGGTCGCGCTCTGGGAGGCGTGCGGACTCACCCGGCCATGGAACGACCCCCGGGCCGACATCGCGCGCAAACTCACGGTGCAGTCGGAGCTGTTCCTCGTCGCGGTGGAGGACGATCGCATCACCGGCACCGCCATGGCCGGCTACGACGGTCACCGCGGCTCGCTGTACTACGTCGGCACCGATCCGCATCGTCGTGGCGAAGGGATCGCCGCCTCGCTCGTCGCGCGCGCGGAGGAGCTGCTCATCGCGCTCGGCTGCCCGAAGGTGAACCTCATGGTCCGCGAAGGCAACGAGGTCGTCTTGGACTTCTACGCGGCCCGAGGGTACGAGCCGTTCGACGTCAACAACGCCGGGAAGCGCCTGATCGCGGACTCCTGATGGCCACCGGGGTCCTCACCGCTCCGTAGGATGGACGCATGCCCACCATCGCGTTCACCAAAGGTCACGGCACCGGCAACGACTTCGTGATCGTCGCAGATCCCGACGGTGAACTCGACCTGAGCGACGAGCAGGTTGCGGCGATGTGCGATCGCAACTTCGGGATCGGGGCGGACGGACTGCTGCGTGTGGTGCGTTCTCGCGCGATTGCGGAAGGCGCTGCCACCCTGGCGGAAGAGCCCGAGGCAGAGTGGTTCATGGACTACCGAAACGCCGACGGTTCGAAGGCGCAGATGTGCGGCAACGGCACGCGCGTGTTCGCCAAGTACCTGCTGGAATCGGGACTCGCCCAGCTCCCCGCCGGCTCGACGCTGCCGATCGGCACGCGGGCGGGTGTCCGCGACCTCACGGCCGGCGCAAGCGGATTCCAGGTTGACCTCGGTCGATGGAAGCTCACCGGGGATGACCCGCTGGTTCGCGCTCGCGGACTGGACGTGGCGCGCCCGGCGCTGGGAATCGATGTCGGAAATCCCCACGTTGTGGTGGCTCTGAGCTCCATAGCCGAGTTGGAGGCCCTGGATCTGTCCGTGATCCCGATCCTGGACCCGGGGCTGCCGGAAGGTGCCAACGTCGAGTTCGTCGTTCCGTCCGACCCGCTCGTGCAGGACGGCATCGGACAGATCCGCATGCGCGTCTTTGAGCGGGGCGTGGGGGAGACCTTGAGCTGCGGTACCGGAACCGCGGCGGCAGCCCTGGCGGTTCGCCACTGGGCCGGCGCGCTCGCGCCCCACCAGTGGCGGGTGGAGGTCCCCGGCGGCACGCTCGCCGTGCGCATGTTCCCGACCCAGGACGGCGAGCACGTCGCCCTGTCCGGCCCCGCACAGCTCGTGTACACCGGTCACATCTCCCTCGCCGACTGACGAACAACCGATCTCGGACGTCGCGACGGAGCGCGCGGGGATCATCTCACGCGGGAGGTGCTCGCAGGCCGCGGCGTGATGGATCCGCCGCCGCGGAACACCGTCCACAGCGACGACGAATCGTCCTCGCGCGCCGCGGCCCCCCACGAGCCGCGCCGCTGCTACGGGAGGACGATGGTGTCAGTGGGCGTGGCTCCGTGGCGTCGTACGCGCAGCACCCGGAAGCCCTTGCTCGTCGCCGCGCGGTGAACGCTGTAGCCGGTCGGGAACTCCGCAGCGAGCCACCTCTGCAGGGAATCCGCTCCGAGGTTGCGCGCTACCACGAGCCAGCCATCGCTGCGCTCGTCGAGGCGTGGGATCCAGCGCTGCAGCAGCCCGTGCAGTTCGTTCTTGCCCACGCGGATCGGAGGGTTCGACCAGATCGTGCGGAAAGTCACGTCGTCTGGCACCTCATCGGGTGTCACGGCGATGACGTTGTCCAACCCGAGCTCGGCGGCGTTTCGGCGCGTGAGGTCGAGCGACCGCTGATTCACGTCCACCGCCCAGATCCGCGCGTGCGGTGACAGCAGCGCCAGGGTCAGCGCGATGGCCCCCCAGCCACAGCCGAGGTCCAGGAAATCGCCGCCCGGCGGCGGGGGAGGAGTGTGCGACAGCAGCACCGCTGTGCCGGTGTCAAGGTGATCGGGACTGAAAGTGCCGCCCGCGGTGTTGAGTTCAACAGAGCGGCCTGCCAGCGTCACGGTGATACGACGCGGCCTCTCGGCGCTGGAGGGCTCCGAGCTGAAATAGTGGTCGCTCGCCATGAGGAGCCACATTACCGCAGCGACCGACGCTGCGGAGGTTAGGCTTTACTGATCTGCGCCCGCCGACGAAGGCGGCGCCCCCGAAAGGACACATGAACAACACCCCCATCGACGACGACCGCTTCGACGACAGCGCCGAATTCGAGGGCACCGATCCGGTGGAGCGCGTGCTCGCACACGCGGATTCCCGATCCGGCGTCCGCGTGTTCGGCTCCGCCCAGGCTCTGCAGGCTGATTCGACCGCGGGCCATGGCAGCTCCGACGGCGAGCAGTGGGATCTCGAAGAGCGTCACGCGCTGCGGCGTGTGGCGGGACTGTCCACCGAGCTGGAGGACGTCACCGAGGTCGAGTATCGCCAGCTGCGGCTGGAGAATGTCGTGCTCATCGGCGTCTATCCGCAGGGTTCGGCCGAGGAAGCCGAGAACTCTCTGCGTGAGCTGTCGGCACTCGCCGAGACCGCCGGTGCCATCGTGCTCGACGGCCTGCTGCAGCGCCGGCCGCACCCGGATCCGGCCACCTACATCGGTCGCGGAAAGGCGCAGGAGCTGCGCGATATCGTCGCTGCCCTCGGTGCCGACACCGTGATCGCCGACTCCGAGCTGGCGCCTTCGCAGCGCCGCGCGCTGGAGGACGTGGTGAAGGTCAAGGTCATCGACCGCACAACCGTGATCCTGGACATCTTCAGCCAGCACGCCAAGAGCCGCGAGGGCAAGGCGCAGGTGGAGCTCGCTCAGCTCGAATACCTGCTGCCGCGTCTGCGCGGTTGGGGTGACTCGATGTCCCGCCAGGCCGGTGGCCAGGTGGGCGCCGGCGGTGCCGGTATGGGATCGCGCGGTCCCGGTGAGACCAAGATCGAGCTCGATCGTCGACGCATCCGCACGAAGATGGCGCTGCTGCGCAAACAGATCGCCGATTTCAAGCCGGCGCGCGAGGCGAAGCGAGCGGAACGCCGCCGCAACACCATCCCGTCGGTCGCGATCGCCGGGTACACCAACGCCGGCAAGTCGAGTTTGCTGAACAAGCTCACGGGTGCCGGCGTGCTGGTGGAGAACGCGCTGTTCGCAACGCTCGATGCCACCACCCGTCGCAGTGAGACCGCTGACGGTCGGGTCTTCACGTTGACCGACACTGTCGGCTTCGTGCGTAACCTGCCGCACCAGCTCGTCGAGGCGTTCCGCTCCACGCTGGAGGAGGTCGGCGACGCCGACGTGGTCCTCCACGTCGTGGACGCCGCGCACCCGGACCCCGCGGCGCAGCTGCAGACGGTGCGTGACGTGATGGCTGACGTCGGCGCACGTCAGGCGCACGAGATCGTCGTGTTCAACAAGGCAGATCTGGTGGATGACGACACGCGGCTCGTGCTGCGTGGTCTGCAGCCGCAGGCCTTCTTCGTCTCTTCGCGTACCGGCGAGGGGATCGCCGAGCTTCGTGCGGCCGTCGAAGCTGCGCTTCCCCTGCCCGCGGTGGAGATCACCGCGGTGGTTCCGTACGATCGCGGCGACCTCGTCTCCGCGATTCACGAGACTGGCTTCCTGCTGTCATCCGCACACGAGGAAGCGGGCACGCGGGTCCACGCGCACGTTGGCGAGCGCTTGGCAGCGGAACTGCGACCCTACGCCGTGTGATGCACCGGCCGGCGCCCCCGCGGGTGCCGGCCGGTCTCATCGGAATCGCTGAAGGGTGTCGGTCAGCCGCTGGCGGACCGCGTCGTCCGGCGTCGCGCCGTGCGCACGCAGCGCCAGCATCGCCGCCCCCACCGCGCCGTCGCCGACGCTGCGCAGCTCCAGATCGTCGGCGGCCGGCCCGAGCGCGGTCAGGAACGTCTCGCGCACGATCCCGGGGCGGGCCAGCACGGTGCCGCCGACGACCAGCGGCCCCGGCTCCCGCAGGATCGCCCGCAGGGAGTGCGCCAGGTGCTCACCGGCTTCGCGGAGGATGCGGATCGCCACGGCATCGCCCGCCTGGGCGGCCTCGAAGGCTGCCGGAGTGAGCGAGGCGAGCTCGATCGGCGCGTGAGCGTACGCGGCCGTCACCAAGCGCCACAGCGCCTCCGGGCGCCCTTCTCTCGTAGCGGGCGGGTTCGCCAGCTCGTAGTGCTCCAGCACCCGTGCGGTCAGCTCTGTCCGCGGTCCCGTGCCGTCGAGGTCTTCGACCACCGCGCGAACGATCTGCTGACCGATCCAGAATCCGCTGCCGCGATCACCCAGCAGCCAGCCGAGCCCGTCCGCGGTTCCGACGACCTCGCCATGCTCCACCCGGATCATGCACGCGCCCGTGCCGGAGACCATCGCATACCCGGCCGGTGAAGCGGCACCGCTGAAATAGATCGCCAGCAGATCCGCCTCGAAGGACAGCTGCCCGCGGAAGCCCCGTTCGGCGAGCGGTCCGAGCAGCCAGTCGGCCCCGCCGGACGACTGCATCCCCGCCATCGCCGCCACGATCACGGGCACGTCGGCCAGCGACGCGCCGCTCGTGGACAGGGCCGCGTCCACGGCGGTGAGCACGCCGATCGCGGCGCGATCAGCTCCGGCCGAGACCGGATTCCCGCGCCCACCGGCACCGAATCCGATGCTGGTGCCGCTGCTGTCGCTGAGTAGCGCGCGCGTCGAGGTCCCACCGGCGTCGATGCCGAGGACAAGGGGTTCGTGACTCATTCGTGACTCATTCGTGACGACGTGCTGTTTGACGTTTGCGCCGCATGCGCATAGTTTGCCTGTGAGAGTACCGGGGAGCAGGTAACGATCGTGACGAGACCAATGAAGGTTCGAAATGATAGCGCAAACGTACACGGGATCCCGATGATCGATCGCACGGTAAGGTCAGTGCACAACCCCGAGGAGATGACACGATGACGGTCACTGCCACCGATCTCCTGCGGGAGACCACCACCCGTTTGGAGCGGCTCGCCGCCGATGCTGATGCCGGCGCTCACGACACCGCTGTGGCGTATCTGGTGGAGGCGCTCGACGCCGGCGGAGTGCTGCAAGCATTCGGCACCGGGCACTCTCAGGCCTTCGCGATGGAGATCGCCGGACGTGCAGGTGGTCTCATCCCCACGAACCGCATCTCCCTCACCGACTTGGTCCTGTTCGGCACCAGGGAGACATCAGAGCTGACGGCGACGCTGGAACGCGAGCCGGGGCTCGTGGATGAGCTGATGGAGACCGTTCCGGTCGGCGAACACGACGTCTTCCTCATCGCGTCGAACTCCGGTGTCAACGGATCGATCGTCGGGACCGCACTGTGGGCGCAGGAACGTGGTCACCGCGTCATCGCCGTCACCAGCCTCGAGCACACCGCACGCGTGGAGCCGAAGCATCCGAGCGGCAAGCGGCTGAGCGAGATCGCCGACGTCGTCATCGACAACCTGGCCCCGTATGGCGACACCACTCTGGACATCAACGACGACGTCCGCGTCGGTGCCGTCTCCTCCATGACCGCGGCGTTCATCGCCCAGTCCCTCACCCTCGGCGTGGCGCGCATGATCGCTGCCCGCGGCGAGGTTCCCCCGATCTACATCTCCGCCAACATTCCCGGCGGCGATGAGCACAACTCCGCGTTGGAAGACCTCTACCGAGGGCGCATCCGACGGGGGAGCTGACCGGAATTTCCCCCTCTGGTCAAATCACATCACCATGGAAGGTAGGAAGATGGAACTCAAAGAAGCGTCCATCAGTCGTCGCACTGTGCTGCGTGGTGCGGCTGCCGCAGCGGTCTTGGTGCCGTTCGGTATGACTCTGGCCTCGTGTGCTGCCCCCGGTGGTAGCACCGGTGGCGGCGGGGCCACCGCTCCGGCGGGTGAGGTTACGGCGGATAATCCGTTTGGTGTTGCTGCGGATTCGAGTGTTGATGCGGTGATTTTTGATGGTGGTTACGGCGTGGATTACGTCGAGAACGCTGCGAAGATCATGCA
>NZ_JBJDRI010000049.1:0-26920 GCF_044987425.1 Microbacterium sp. ZW T5_56
ACGTAGTACCGGGGTAGGGGGTCGAAGGCGACCGGAGCGGGACGCGCGAGCCTCTACCCTCACCGGACAGTGTGTCTATGGCACTCGTCTCCCCCTTCATCGCATCTCCGTCCGTCACGGTGGCGCGCCCCGTCTCGCATCGTGTGAGCGCGGCGGCAGCGGTCGGCGCGATCCGACAGCCCTCGACGCGCGACGGTTCGGTCGACGCCGTCCGAGCCGTGCTCCTCGGCATCGTGGTGCTGCTGCACGCCTTCATGGTGGGCGTCGGTCGTGACGGATCAGGAACGCCGCTGCTCGAGAACGCGATGGAGCACTGGGCCGGCTTCCCCGCGCTCACGTGGGTGGTGCAGATCATGCCGCTGTTCTTCGTGCTCGGCGGATTCGCGAGCTTCACGCAGTGGACGCGGCTCCGGGACCGCGGGACGACGGCGTCCGACTACGTCGCGGCCCGGGTCCGGCGACTTCTGATCCCCGCCGGAGCCGCCATCGCCGCGATCGCCGTCTTCCTGGCCGCGCTGGTGATGGCCGGTGTGCCTGCGGAGATCGTCTCCGTGGCCGGCTTCCGCATCGGCCAACCCTTCTGGTTCCTCGCGGTCTACCTCGTCTGCAGCGCCCTGGTTCCCGCGATGGTGCGCCTCCACGAGCGGCATCGCGTCCTCACCCTCGGCGCCCTTGCTGCGGGCGCCCTCCTCGTCGACATCATCCGGGTGACCACCGGCCTCACCGCGATCGGCCTCATCAACATGGCCTTCGTGTGGCTGCTGATGCAGCAGATCGGCTTCTCGTTGGCCGACCAGCGCTTCGATCGCGTCCGCCGATCCCGCGTCGCGATGATCGGCGCCGGGGCCGTGGTGCTGCTGGCGATCACCATGCTCACCGGTTTCTACCCGACGGATCTGCTGTCCGCTCTGAACCCGCCGATGGGAGCGCTGGTCCTTCTCGGCATCGCTCAGCTGTCGCTCTTCCTGCTGCTCCGCCCCGCACTGCGTCGGGTAGCCGACGGACGCGCATCGAGCGTCATCGGCTGGATCAACGGCCGCGCCATGACCATCTATGCCTGGCACATGCTGGTGGTGGTCGCGCTCGCCGGGTCGCTGCTTCTCCTGCCGATCGACCTGCCGGTCCCGCTGAGCTCCGACTGGTGGGCCACACGTCCGCTGTGGCTGGTGGGCGTCGTGATCGCCGTCGCGGCCCTGGTGGCCCTCGTCGGACGCACGGAAGCACGGCGTCCCTCCCCGATCGACGGTGTACGTGCCCCGTGGGCGACTGTGTCCGCCGTGGTCGCGACAGCCGCCGTTCTCCTGGCGCTGCTCGGCGGCTCCGCCCCTGCGGCCTGGGTGATCGCGGCCGCACTCGCACCGTTGGCGATCTGGATGGCGAGCCGCGCGGCGCGTCCAGCTGAGGCGATCTTGGGTTGACACCGGAGGAACAGACGAGGCGCACCGCGGGACATTTCCCCGGTGCGTCTCGCTCTGCCGTAGCCGTTGGCCTGGGCGGTGCTCTCAAAACAGGTTGATGTGTCGCATGAAATGAGCACTCTGTGAGAGCAGCGGTGTCGGTGGTCTCACAAAGTGCGGCGGTGCGGTCGAGCATCCGCAGAGGCTGAGACCACAGGGCCAGCACGAGGCCGGCCAGCGGTGCCGCGACGACGGGTCTGGGTGACGTGCGGCGAGGGGCATCCGTTTGCCCGGGTTAACCGCACCCCGCACGACCCGACGTAACCGCGCTCCGTTTGACCCAAGTTAACCGCGCTCCGTTTGCCCCAGATTCACTGTGCCCCGCCCGAACCGACGTAACCGCGCTCGTCCGACTCGAGGTAACCGCGCTCGTCCGACTCGAGCAACCGCGCTCCGTTTGACCCAGATTCACTGCGCCCGTCCGAACTGAGGCAACCGCGCCCGTCCGACTCGAGGTAACCGCGCCCCGTCCGACCGGAGTTAACCGCGCTCCGTTTGCCCCAGGTTCACTGTGCCCCGTCCGACTCGAGGTAACCGCACCCCGTCCGACCGGAGTTAACCGCGCTCCGTTTGACCCAGATTCACTGCGCCCCGCCCGAACTGAGGCAACCGCGGGCGTCCGACCCGAGTTAACCGCACACGTCCAGCCCGAGTTAACCGCGCCCACGTTCGGCCCGAGATAACCGCCCACGTTCGACCGAGTTACTCCCCCGTTCGACCTGCTGCTGACCGCACCCCACGTCACCCCCCGGGTGGACCCCACGGAGAATCGCCCTCCATCGACTCGCGTTGAGGCGTGTCGACGGTTAACCGCGCGCGACCCAGAACGCTCCCCCGATCATCACCCACCCCACTCCGTCCCAAGGCGCTCGGCGCCGGCCTCACACACCGCTACCGGCAAGAGGGTCGAGGTCAAGGTGCCCGCCACCGCTCGGCCGCCGGACACAAATCGTCGACCAATCGACGCCAGCCGTTAACAACGCCGTTCATCTCCGAGCGACAGAATCATGTCGCGAAGTTCCGCGTCGTTTCAACGAATGATCCACTTCTCCACAGGGTTGTCCACACCTGGGGATGGAATTACACGGGCGTAGTTCCGTGCGCCCTTCCGAGGGCCGCACCCACGAGCCGGAGTTATCCACATATCCCCATGTGGATAACTCACATCCTGTGGATAGCTGGGGAAAATCAGCCCCCGCTGCAGACGAAGAGGGAAACGTCCGAGACGTTGATCCTCTTGTGCTCGACGACCTCGTACCCTGCCGCGCGCAGATCGGCCATTCCGTCGGTGCTCACCACACCGTCGACCACCGCCTTCACCACCCACACCCGCGAGACGCCGTCGAGCGCGCCCGCATCGATGGCCTCCGCGGTGGTGCGGGCCTCCGCATGCCAGGTTGGACTCTGCCAGTACGGGGTGACGAGTTGGACATCACGCACCTGCGCGAACGGAGCTGGATTGGTATCCAGCGCCAACCGCGGCCGCCACGACGGATCCACGCTCTCGTCGAAGACGATCGCGTCACCGGTCCGGGCCCGCTCCGCGATGAGCGCGGCGACGTCGTTCCAATCGGACCCGCGCTTCGACCACGGTCCACGCTGCCCCACCCACACGGGGACGGCAACCGACGCGATGAGAACCGCAGCACACAGCGCCGCGACGGGAATGCGACGCACGCGAAGCCGCGCGAGCTCCGCGATCCCTGTCGCCAGGAGCAGTGCGATCGCGGGCGCCGCAAAGGTGAGATAGCGGGGTGTGTAGTCGTGATGCACCGCGTCACTGACGAGCACCAGCGCGAGAGGGATCACCACCCAAGGCGCTGCGATACTCACTGCGTCGATCGAGCTGCCTCGCCGCGGCCGGGTCCGCGTCCACCCCACAACGGCGATGAGGATGAGCGCCCAGCCGATCCACGCGTAGGCATCCACGACGAACCACATCTCGACGAGGATGGCGTGCGAGTTGGTGTGGCCCGCGGTTGCCAGAAAGGCGATCTGCCCGCGCTGGTGCAGCGCGATCCACGCCACCGGCGATGCGAACAGCAGTCCGAGAATCGAGGAAACGGCCCATCCCATCCAGGTGCGGCGGTCTACGCGTCGCCACCACAGCACGGCTCCGATCGCGATCGCCATCAGACCGACATAGAGGAACGTCGTCGTAGAGACGGCGAGCATCGCGCCGTATGCGGCCCACCACCAGTGCGAAGGGTGCCGACGTCGCAACACCTCGACCACGATCCCCATCAGCATCGCGGCGAACAGGGCATCGAACGCGTACGCTCGGGCCTCGACCGCCGCGTGACTGAGGCGCGGCAGGAACGCGGTGAGAACGCCCACGAGGATCCCGAACCGCAAGGATCTCAGGCGAGCACCGATCCACACCATCACCCCGGCGCACAGCCCGATGGCCACCGCGGACGGGAATCGCAGGGCGAACGGACTGCTGCCCGCGACCGACACCCAGAGGTGCATCATCGCGTAGTTCACACCGTGAACGATGTCGATGGTGCCGAGCATGGCGATCAGGCTGGAGAACGGCCTCGTGGCCGAGAGCTGCGTGGCCGCTTCATCGCCCCAGAGTGACGGGATCCACGACCCGAGTGCATTCACCACAGTGGCGATCAGTGCCATCACGATCGCGGTCGGCGCAACACGGGCGGCGAACGACCGCATTCGCATCTCCTGCCCCGCAGACCTCGCCTCGCCACGCACGCGGTCAGGGTACGCCTCGCCCCTCGAAACGAGGCGGCGATCAGCTATGAACGCCTGAACGGCCTCCACGCCTGTGTCCCGAAACGAGGACAATGTCGGCTATCTTGGCCCGCCGGGCCCGATCCGTCCTCCGTTGACGCAAATCCCCTCGTTTCGCGACACCCGGCCCCACGTCGGTTGCGGCCCGACGCACGACGTGCCTCTCGCTGGCTCGCCGCACTGATGTCGCCGAATCCGCGTCCCAAAACGAGGACGATGCCGCCTGCGCAGGACATCAACGCCACGCCGGTCCTCATTCCACGCAAGCTCCCTCATCTCGCGACACCCGGCCGGGGCCCACCGTGCCTGACACACACCCGCTTCCCGCACGCTCGCCGCGCTCATCGGGGCGAGCGTCACAATTGCTCCCCACCGCACACCGTGCTGGGCCGCCCAGCGTCGGCGTCTCGAAACAAGGACAATGTCGCCAACGGAGGACCCGAGAGCCCCACTCGCGCACACTGTGCAGAGCCCCCGTTGCGCGACCACCCAAACCACGCCCATCGGGGGCCAGGCGCCGTAAGCTCCCCACCGCACACCGTGCTGGCCGACTGCGTCGGCGTCTCGAAACAAGGACAATGTCGCCAACGGAGGACCCGAGAGCCCCACCCGCGCTCACCCCACGCAAAGCCCCGTTACGCCACCACTCGGCCACGCCTATCGGGGCCGGGCGCGCAATCGCGTCCCGCGCGCGCCGACCACGCTCATCCGGGCGGGCGTCGCAATTACTCCCCACCGCACACGGCGCTGGCCGCCCAGCGTCCGCGTCTCGAAACGAGGAGAATGTCGCCAACGGAGGATCGGAGGGCCCAAACTGCGCTCATTCCACGCAAATCTCCTCGTTTCGCGACCACCCGACCACGCCTATCGGAGCCGGGCGCGCAATCGCGTCCCGCGCGCGCCGACCACGCCCATCGGGGCGGACGCAGAAATTGATCCGCGCCGCACACCGTGCTGGCCGCCCAGCGTCGGCGTCTCGAAACGAGGACGATGTCGTCAACGGAGGACCCGAAGACCCCACCCGCCCTCATTCCACGCAAATCCCCTCGTTTCGCGATCTGCGCGCGTCGGCCCACGACCCGTGACGAGGCGCTCGACCACACACGAGCGTGCGGCAGTACCGAACACCACACGGACGCCCCGAGGGAAAGCGCGCGCACATCACGCAACAGCAGAAGTGCAAGCCACTGCGGCGTCATGAAACGACAGAACCGCGCGCCGGGCACGAAACACCAGCACGAAATCCCGCACGAACCCCGCCACGCGGGCCCCGGCGTCAGCTCGGGGCGCCCGCCTCCGTGTGGTGGCGGATCACTTCGGCCACCACGAAGTTGAACCACTTCTCCGCGAACTCAGGATCCAGATGCGCGGCCTCGGCGAGCTCGCGCAGCCGTGTGACCTGCTGCTCCTCGCGTGTGGGATCGGACGCGGGCATCTCATGCGTGGCCTTCAGCACACCGACCTGCTGCGTGGCGCGGAAGCGCTCGGCGAGCATGAAGATCAGCGCGGCATCGATGTTGTCGATGGTCGCCCGCAGCCGCAGCAGCGTGGCGGTGGGATCCTCGGCCTGGCTCATGTCCCCAGCATAAAGCGGTCGCTCAGTTCTCGACGTGGAACACCACGTGAGATCCTGCGCGCGCGGCCTCCGTGAGAAACGTGTGCAGCCCGTCGAGGTATCCCCACGCGTAGTCGCGCTCGTCATCGCCATATTCCGGATTGCGTAGCTCCTCCGGCATCACGGCATAGGCCGCGGCGAACGTCTCCTCATCCAGCGTGTCCAGCCACGCGGCCACTTCCGGGACGTGCTCCGCCGACAGGTACGTGACCAGCAGCTCGTCGTCGTCCTCCTGAAGGTCCTCATCACCGAGGATCACGCCGTACGCGGGCCACTCCTCCGGGTCGCGATCGGGGGCCGATGCCGGAGCGAGAGCGCACGAGATCGGATCCCACGCTTTGTCGGTCTCACAGGACGGGACCCCCGCCTCCTCGATCTCCTCGATGAAGGCGCGCAAAGCGTCGTCATCTCCGGCGGCGGCGCGCAGGCGGTCCGCGAGGGCATCAGTCAGGGCGAAGTGCATTCCGAGCTGCATGATCCCGACGCTACCGGGCGGGGACCACGAACAGGAAGCGAAAACGCGCCTCCGATAGGATGGGGTGGACCCGCTCGGGTCCCTTTACGGGGGTGATCCCAAATGCCAGGAATCGTGATCGTCGGCGTCCAGTGGGGCGACGAGGGCAAGGGCAAGGCCACGGACCTGCTCGGTGAACGCACCGACTGGGTCGTGAAGTTCAACGGCGGCAACAACGCCGGCCACACGGTGGTCGTGGGCGATGAGAAGTACGCGCTTCACCTGCTGCCGTCGGGCATTCTGTCGCCCGGTGTGACGCCGGTCATCGGCAACGGCGTCGTCATCGACATCGAGGTGCTGTTCGGCGAGCTGGAGGCACTCGCCGCTCGCGGTGTGGATGTGTCCAAGCTCAAGGTCAGCGCCAACGCACACGTCATCACGGCCTATCACCGCACGCTCGACAACGTCACCGAGCGCTTCCTCGGCAAGCGTCAGATCGGCACCACGGGTCGTGGCATCGGGCCGAGCTACGCCGACAAGATCAACCGCGTGGGCATTCGCATCCAGGACCTGTTCGACGAGAACATCCTGCGCCAGAAGGTCGAGGGCGCCCTCGACCAGAAGAACCACCTGCTGGTGAAGATGTTCAACCGCAAGGCCATCGACGCAGACGCCATCGTGGAGGAGCTGCTGTCGTACACCGAGCGCCTGCGCCCGATGGTGGCGGACACGTCGCTGCTGCTGGATCAGGCGCTGGAGCGCGGCGAGGTCGTCGTGTTCGAGGGTGGCCAGGCCACCATGCTCGACGTCGACCACGGCACCTATCCGTTCGTCACGAGCTCCTCCGCGACGGCGGGTGGCGCTGCGACCGGTTCGGGCGTCGGCCCCAACCGCCTCGACCGCATCGTCGGCATCGCGAAGGCGTACGCCACCCGCGTGGGTGCCGGTCCGTTCCCGACCGAGCTGTTCGACGAGAACGGCGACATGCTGCGCTCGCGCGGCTTCGAGTTCGGCACCACCACGGGTCGTCCGCGTCGCGTCGGCTGGTACGACGCACCCGTCACGCGTTACGCCACGCGTGTCAACGGACTCACCGACATCGTGCTCACCAAGCTCGACATCCTCACTGGCATCGAGCAGATCCCGGTGTGCGTCGCTTACGACGTCGACGGCGTGCGCTTCGACGAGATGCCCGTGAACCAGACGGACTTCCACCACGCGAAGCCGATTTTCGAGTACTTCCCGGGGTGGAGCGAGGACATCGCCGCGGCGCGCACATTCGATGACCTGCCGCAGAACGCCCAGGACTACGTGCTGGCCCTCGAGCGGATGAGCGGCACGCGCATCTCCGTCATCGGCACCGGCCCGTCGCGCGACGCGGTCATCGTGCGTCACGATCTGATCGGCTGACGTGCGACTCTGGCTCGGCGGCTACACCGCGGATATGGATGGGGACGGCGCCGGCATCGGTGTCCTGCTCGCCGGTGATGCCGACACCCCCTCCGCTGGTGGCTCGCTGAGCTTCGCGGGAACGGCCGTCGCGGTCGATTCCCCGTCCTGGCTCGCACAGCACCCGACCCTCGACGTCGTCTACGCGGCGCTCGAGGGCGCGGGTGGCGTGCGCGCGTTCACCCGCACCGGACCCGCAACCCTCGCGCCGATCGGCACGGTGCAGCCCGCGGGCGAGGTGACGTGCCATGTCGTCGCGTCTCCCGACGGCCGCTGGCTCACCGCCACCGGATACGGCGACGGCACGGTGGCCCGCTACCGGCTCGACGACGACGGAGTGCCTGGTGCACCCAAGTTCGGCGCGGCAGCGGTCGACCCCTACGCGCAATCCGCGGCACCACGTCTCCCGGACGATCTGGGTGCCGACAGCGCGCAGGTGGCGGAGCTCGCCGCAGCATCCGCCGATCTCGCAGCCGCGGCGGCTGCGCTGCGAGACGCGGTCGGAGACGAGTTCGCCCATCTGCTTCCCGAGCAGGCCACCCTGCCCGACGGGATCGAATCAGCGGTCACCTTCACGGATCCGAAGCCCGTCACTCCACCGCGGACCTCTCACGCTCATCAGGCGCGCCACGTCTCCGGCGGCCTCGTGGCCACCACCGATCTGGGCTTCGACCTGGTGCGTTTCTGGCGCGACGGACGGCTGCAGCAGGAGGTCGTCCTCCCGTTCGGCACCGGCCCGCGGCACACGGTGTGGCACCCGAGCGGGCACCTCTATGTGGTGACCGAGTACTCGTGCGAGGTCTACGTCCTCGCACCCGACGCCACCGGCCGGTGGCGCATCGTGTCGGCGGCCCCCGTGTCACCGGAAGCGAGCGTGGGAGCCGACTTCCCGGGTGAGCTCTCGATGTCGATCGATGCCGGCCTGCTCTACGCCGGTATTCGTGGCATCAACGCGATCACCGCGCTGCGCGTGCTCGGCGATGGCTCTCGCGTGCAGTCGATCGCCACGGTCGACAGCCAGGTGGACTGGCCGCGCCACCACGTGCTGATCTCCGACACCCTGCTCGTCGCGGGGCAGCGCTCGAACGAAGTGGTCTCGCTGGCGATCGATGAGCGCAATGGCATCCCGAGTCGACGCCGTTACAGCACCCCGGCACCCACGCCGTCCGTGCTGCTTCCGATCTTCGACTGAGTCCGCGGCCCGGCGCTCCCCTCTGGCGCTTCTTCCTTCGTCGCTCCAGCGCTCCCCTCCGGCGCTCCCCGAGTTCGTTCCTCATCCCGCGAGACTTCCGTCTGTGGGCGAGAATCAGCGCAGTGCGGTGATTGTGACCCACAGATGGAAGTCTCGCGGATCATCGCGCGCCGGTGACAGCACGCGGTGACAGCACACGACAGGTGCTCGCCACGAACGAGGGACAGCGCGTTGCGAGCGCGCAGCGGACGGCACATGCGCGGGGCGGCGATGCGCCCGCACGAGCCAGGGACCGCGACGCCGGTGGCAGGGACGGAGGTGAACCCGCGGATGTGAACCCACAGCCGGCGAGCATTACGCTCATTTCATGCGTAAACGTCTCCTGGTGCTTCCCGTCGTGGCCCTGCTGCTGGCCAGCCTGGCGGCGTGTTCTTCGAATTCCGCTCCCGAAGCGAAGCCGGCCGCAAGCGCCAGCGCCACGGTGACGCAGACCGGCACCTGCTCGTACCCCGCGGCGGGCCCCGCCGCGAAGCCCGCTTCGGCACCCGCCAGCGAGCCCGAGGCGGCGAAGACGGCGACACTCAGCACCTCGGCGGGCGACGTCACCATCACCCTGGACGGCGACAAGACGCCGTGCACGGTCAACAGTTTCGTCTCCCTGATCACGCAGGGCTACTTCGACAACACGACCTGCCACCGCCTCACCACGCAGGGAATCTTCGTCCTGCAGTGCGGCGACCCCTCCGGCAACGGAACGGGCGGACCGGGCTACTCGTTCAAGGATGAGACCAGCTCCGACATGACCTACCCGGCAGGAACCGTGGCTATGGCCAATGCTGGCCCAGACACCAACGGATCACAGTTCTTCCTGGTCTACGAAGACAGCGCGCTGCGGCCGGATTACACGGTCTTCGGCCACATGGACGAGGCAAGCATCGCGGTCGTGCGGGCCATCGCCGCGAAGGGTGTGGCCGGTGGAGACCAGGACGGCGCCCCCGCGGAAGCCGTGACCATCACGTCCGCGACCACTGCGCAGTGACACACATCACGACATGACAACATGTGCGAGCCCGATCCTCCTGCGGATCGGGCTCGCTCCATTAGTGTGAGCGTGTGAGCCCGCCGTCGTCCCCCGCGCCCCTCCGGACTGCCCCGCGCCTGCTCTGGGCCCTATTGCGTGTCGCAATGGCCGCGGTCATCGTGGCCGCGATCGCCGCTCAGCTGACCCGGACGCTGGGTTTCGCGATCGACAAGGATCGTGACTTCCTCACGGTGCTCACGAACTTCTTCAGCTTCTTCACGATCCTCTCCAACGTCCTCGCGGTGATCACGCTCCTGCTGTGCGGAGTGTGGTTGCTGATCCGCGGGCGCCGCCGTCAGTTCCAGCCGCGCGCGTTGAGTGTGCTGCTGCTCTCCGTCGGCACGTACATGGTGATCACCGGCATCGTCTACAACACGCTTCTGCGCGGAGTTGCTCTCGAGCCGGGCGGAACGGTCGCGTGGTCGAACGAGGTGCTGCACGTCGTCGGCCCCGTGATGATGCTGCTGGAGCTGATCTTGCGTGTCGGCGTCCGACCGATCAACTGGCGGGCACTGTGGGTGGTGGTCGGGTTCCCCATCGTCTGGGTGGTCTACACGATGATCCGCGGCGAGCAGATCACCAACCCCGTGACCGGACAGCCGTGGTGGTACCCCTATCCGTTCTTGAACCCCTACACGGTCCCGAACGGATACATCGGAGTCGCGGGCTACGTCGTCGGGATCTCGGTCGCCGTGCTTGCGGTCGCGTCCCTGGCCATCTGGTGGACGCGTCGCAAGACGGACACAGCGGTGCCCACGGTGTCGACGGACGGGCTCGTCGCTCGCGCGGTCCCCGGCTCCTGAGCAAAGACGTCGTCTCGCTCCGTGGTTCCTGATCGCACGCTCGCTCAGAAGCCACCCGCTCGCCAACCGAGACGCGAAACCGCAGGCGTACCTCAGCTCCCCGAACGGACGCGGGCGATCACCTGCGCCCGGTCGCGGATGTCAAGCTTTGCGAAGATCGCGTTGATGTGCGTCTTCACCGTCGATACCCCGACGAAAAGCCGATGGGCGATCTCGGTGTTGTTGAGCCCGTCGGCCACCAGCGCGAGAACATCGGCCTCGCGCGGAGTCAGGTCGGGGAACCGCGCACGCAGCTGCGCCGCCGGCGTCGGCACGGAGGAAACCGTGGCCGATACGACACGCGCCGCGACCTCGGCAGCGAACGTGGCCTGCCCACCGGCCACTGCGCGGATCGCCGCGGCGATCTGCTCGCGCCCCGCATCCTTCGTGAGGTAGCCGCGGGCGCCGGCACGGAGCGCACTGAGGATCGAGTCGTCGTCGGCATACGTCGTGAGGACAAGCACGGCGGTGTCCAGCGCGTCGGCCGTGATGCGTCGGGTTGCCTCGGTGCCATCCAGCACGGGCATCCGCAGATCCATGAGCACCACGTCTGGTCGTTCCGCCACCGCGAGCGCGACGGCCTCGGCACCGTCAGTCGCCTGACCGACGACCTCGACGTCGGCCAGCAGCGACACGATCGTGCTGAGGCCGTCGCGCACCAGCTCCTGGTCATCCGCGATCACCACACGGATCGGCTTCGTCGTCATCGCCCACCCTTCTGCGCGGAGCGTGTTGTCAGCGCCGCTTCGGCCACCACCTGAAATTCTCCGTCTCGTGCGCCCGCGTGCACGCTGCCGCCGAACGGCAGCGATTCGAAGCGCTCTCGCATCCCCGTCAGCCCATACCCGCCGCCGCGCGGTTGCGGTTCCGCGGGAAGCGGCGTCGTCACCCGCAGGGTCACTCGATCATCTCGCCACTCCAGGCTGAGCGCGACAGGGCTGCGTGGAGCATGACGACGCGCGTTGCTCAACGACTCCTGCACCGCTCGCACCACCGCGGTCGCGACTGCTTCCGGCACCGCCCGCGAGGCGCCGTCCACATTCACCGCGACCGATCCGCCGAGGGCCTGGTGGGCGCGGATCAGCTCGTCGACGGCAGCCGACGGATCGGTGTCCGTTTCGTGCGGCAGCGAGGGCTCGCGCAGTGCCGCCACCGCACTTCGGGCGTCGGCGAGACCGTGTGCCGCGAGTCGTCGCGCCTCCGTCGCGCGCGTTCGTGCTTCGTCGATCCGCCCCGCTTCCAGAAGCGCGTCGATGGCATCGAGTTGCACGGTCAACCCGCCCAGCGAGTGCGCCAGCACGTCGTGCAGGTCGCGGGCCAGCGCGATGCGTCCCGCGGTTTCGCGGGCAAGGATACGTTCTTCTCGGACCTTCTCCGCCTCCAGAGCGGACAGTCGCGTGGCTCGACGGACAAACCCGCCGAGGACTCCCACCGACAGTCCCAGGCTCATCGTGAGCATCGCGTTCACCCCGAGGTTCGGAGCCAGCACTGCGATGCCGCCGCACACCAGCACGACGCCGACACCGGCGACGACCGAACCCAGCCACACGGGGATTTCGAGATGCGCGATCAACAGCATCGTGCAGACCGCCGCGGGAACCAGCGAGACCCACGCTGGGTCCGCCGGCCAGCGAGCCGCTGAACACAGCAAGGGCGGCGAGCACAGCGCCCGTCCGCCATCGATCGAGACGCAGAAGTATGGTCGCCACCGGCCACGCGATGACAGCGATCAGTCCGGCGACCACTCCGGCGGGTGAGGTCGCCGACAGGAGCGCCACTCCCACGAACGCCGCGATGGCGATGGTGATTGCAGCGCTCCACAGCAGGGGACGCTCGGTCATGAGACCATCATGCGCTGACTCGCGTCAGCTTCTGCAGTCGCGCACCCATGGTGATCGCCCGACCTGCGCGGTTGGCAGCGAACACGAGCAGGATCACGCCCGTGCTGGTGGCCAGATGCGAGCCCGCCATGCCGGCCAGCACGTCGATCCCGATGCGCACGGCGATCATCGCCACCCAGAGCACGATGCCCACCGCGCCCGTCCGAGACGCCCACTGAGCGCGCGGATCGCGGACGCGGTCCTCCGCCGTCAGCGGGCGGAAGGTCGCGATGGCCCCCATGAGTGCTCCGATGCCCACCGAGATCGCGAGTTCCAGCACGAGCACGGCGATGTCGAGCGTTCCGATCGCGGTGGTCGTGTACGCGAGATATCCGAGACCGACGACCGCCAGAATGATCGGTCCGCGCCAGATCCGACCCGGCTCGAAGGCCCGCCACTGCGTCTGGCGATATCCGATGTAGCCGATGAGAAGGATGATGACGAGCGCGTTGAACAGCAGTTGCGGAGACGTGTGCAGACCTTTCCGATGCGGCCGGTTCAGCCGTGAGTCCAGGCTCTCGCCGTGGGGCCTCCCGCCCCACCACCCGCGGGTGGAGATCGGGTGGAGATCGGCTGCCCCGGATCGCTCAGCCATCGCGGGTAGGGTGGCGGGATGGCCCGATCCGCCCGCCGCTCCCGTCGTCGCACCGTTGCGCGGCACGCCAATCTGCCGCGGCGCAATGCACTGGGCGGCATTCTGACGCGGATCATCGCGGGAGTCGCCGCGGTCGTGCTCGCCGCGGCCGGCGTGATCCTCTTCAACTACAACGACCTCACGGGCACGATTCGCGACAATGCGGTCAGCCTGCAGAACGATCCGATCGCGCCTCCCGAGCTGGCCGCCTATCCCGGCGCTTTCAACATGCTCGTGATCGGCACGGACGAATGTGACGAGTCGATCCGCGACTTCATCGGCGCCGACCGGTGCTCGGGCGAAGAGGCCGAGCACCACCTCAACGATGTGAACATCCTCGTCCACGTGTCAGAGGCACCCCGCCGCGTCACGGTGCTGTCATTCCCGCGTGATCTCGCGGTGGAGCGTCCCGAATGCACCAACGACCAGGGAAACGTGGATCTCGGTGGCACCGCGAAGATCAACACGGCATACGAGGCCGGCGGCCTGGTATGCGTCGCGGACACGGTTGAGCAGCTCACGGGACTCAGCGTCGACTTCGCCGCGAAGCTGAGCTTCCTCGGCGTCATCAAGATCACCGATGCTGTCGGCGGAGTCACGGTGTGCGTGGCGGGTGAAGGCATCAAGGACGCGCACACGAATCTAGACCTCCCGGCCGGCGAGCACACGATCTCCGGCGGCGAGGCCCTGCAGTTCCTCCGCACGCGACACGGCCTCAATCAGGAGAGCGACCTCGCCCGCATCAGCAACCAGCAGCAGTACATGTCGCGGTTGATCAACAAGCTGCGCAGCACAGAGGTGCTCTCCAACCCCGCCACGCTGCTGAAGCTGGCATCCGTCGTCGCGCGCAACATCCAGACCGACGATCGACTCGCCGACCCGGTCCGCATGGTTCAGCTGGCTCTCGCGATCAAGGACGTCCCGTTTGAGGACATCGTCTTCGTGTCATATCCCGTGGTCGATATCCCCGGTTCGGACGACCTGGCCGCAGACACCTCCACCGCCGAGGCGCTGATGTCGGCCATCAAGGCCAATCAGCCGATCGCCTTGTCGCGCACCGGTGCGGGTGTCATCGACGAGTCCGCCCCGACGGATGGTGTGACGACAGATCCCGGCACCACGGATCCCGGCACCACCGATCCCGGCACCACCGATCCCGGGACGGTTCCGGGGACAACCGACCCCACGACCCCGGTGCCGCTGGACTGGAGCGCCTCGGGCCAGACGGCCGCACAGGACACGTGCTCGGACGGCATCCAGAACTAGCGCGATCCGCCAGCTCAGGTGCTCACACAGCCAGGAGGCGTGCGGCTAACCCGACACCACGGTCGAGAGCGCGACAGGCGCGACATCGGGCGAGATCACGGCATGGGTCGCGGCCCCGGTGCCGGTCGCGGCAGCGGTGCCGGTGACGGAATCAGCGCGGGTGATGGGCGCGAGGCGGAGAACATCGACACGTCGCGCATCGCAGTCGACGCACCGCACGTACACGACGATGCCCTCCGATGTGCGGTGCCGGGATTCGGTGACCCACCCGTGCTCATGGGTGCGGATCGGGGTGGTGCGGGGTTCTGCTGCGATCATGGAACAAGCGTGATGTAATGCCCTTATGCAACTCAACCCTTACGGCGAGTACGCAGTGCTGTTGGCCGCTTCGCTCGCGAATGACTGGCCGGATGATGCCCCCGGTATCGAAGAGCGCACGCGCGAGTTCGGGATGACCATGTCCTTCGAGCACTCGGCCACGGAGCATGCCGATGTGCGCGAGGTTCTCGATGACTGGCTGCGTGTGGTCGACGCCGACGTCCCCGCGGAGCGCGCCGCCGTCCTCAATGCGCAGATGGCGGCGGCGAGTGCGTTTCCGCGCCTCACCGATCACGATGACGAGGGCTGGCATCTGCACTATCGTGGCGACGACCAGGGGCTGGCTCACGTGCTGGCCGCCGTGTTCGCGGTGGGTACGGCGCTGCACCTGACGACGCGGGGGATGTCGCGACTCGGTCGCTGCGAGGCCGCCCCCTGCCGCAACGTGGTGGTGGACGTCACCCGCAACGGTCGCCAGCGCTACTGTTCGGTCCGCTGCGCCAATCGCGCCGCCGTCCGTCGTCACCGGGCGCGTTCATAGTGCCCGAGTTGTGCGCAATGCGAGCGAATCGACCCCGAAGACGAGCGTTTTAAGCGTGAGAAACGCGGAAAAGCGACCCGGCGCCCGCCGGTAGACTGGAGAGCATGTCCAAGGTCCTCGAATCCCTTCCCGTCGGCGAGCGCGTCGGCATCGCCTTCTCGGGAGGTCTCGACACCTCCGTCGCGGTGGCGTGGATGCGTCACAACGGCGCTGTTCCCTGCACCTACACGGGTGACCTCGGTCAGCCGGACGAGGACGACATCGAGTCGATCCCGGGCCGCGCCACGCAGTACGGCTCCGAGGTCTCGCGCCTGGTCGACTGCAAGACGGCCCTGGTCGAGGAGGGCTTCGTCGCTCTGCAGACCGGTGCGTTCCACATCCGCTCCGGCGGCAAGACCTACTTCAACACCACTCCGATCGGTCGCGCGGTCACCGGCACGCTGCTGGTGCGCGCGATGAAGGAGGACGGCGTCGACATCTGGGGCGACGGCTCCACCTACAAGGGCAACGACATCGAGCGGTTCTACCGCTACGGCCTGCTGGCCAACCCCGCCCTGCGCATCTACAAGCCGTGGCTGGACGCCCGTTTCGTCTCTGAGCTCGGCGGCCGCAAGGAGATGAGCGAGTGGCTCATCGCGCACGGCTTCCCGTACCGTGACTCGGCTGAGAAGGCATACTCCACCGACGCGAACATCTGGGGTGCCACCCACGAGGCCAAGACGCTGGAGCACCTGGACGTCTCGCTCGAGACGGTTGACCCGATCATGGGCGTCAAGTACTGGGACGAGTCGGTCGCCATCGCCACCGAGGACGTCACGGTCACCTTCGAGGGCGGACGTCCCGTCGCGCTCAACGGCCAGGAGTTCGCGAACCCCGTCGAGCTGGTCTTCGAGGCCAACCGCATCGGCGGTCGTCACGGCCTCGGCATGAGCGACCAGATCGAGAACCGCATCATCGAGGCCAAGTCCCGTGGCATCTACGAGGCACCCGGAATGGCGCTGCTGTTCATCGCCTACGAGCGCCTGGTCAACGGCATCCTCAACGAGGACACCCTCGCCACGTACCACGAGCAGGGTCGTCGTCTCGGCCGTCTGATGTACGAGGGTCGCTGGCTGGAGCCGCAGTCGCTGATGCTGCGCGAGTCGATCCAGAAGTGGGTCGGTTCGACGATCTCGGGCACGGTCACCCTGCGCCTGCGCCGCGGCGACGACTGGACCATCCTCGACACCCAGTCGAAGAACCTGTCCTACGCTCCCGAGAAGCTGTCGATGGAGCGCGTCGGCGACGCCGCGTTCGGTCCCGTCGACCGCATCGGCCAGCTGACCATGCGCAACCTCGACATCGCGGACTCCCGTTCGCGCCTCGAGCAGTACGCGGCGCTGGGCCTCATCGGCGGCCCGACGGGCGAGCTCGTCGGCGGCTACACCGCCGGCGAAGCTCAGGAGATTTCCGAGGGAACGGCCGAGCAGAAGGCCGCCGCCGCCGAGTTCGACCCGGTGGGCGAGGCCGCCGCCTTCGACTCCGGCACCGACTGATTTCACGTCTCGGAGGGCGGATCGGACTCACGTCCGGTCCGCCCTTCTGTCGTTGGCCCCGAGCGGGTACTGCCAGGTCTCAGAAGAGGTAGCCATACCGACCCGCGCGGACACTTGCTGAGACCGATCCACGAACTGCTCTCACGAACTGCCGCGCCTGGCGCCTTGATCAGCATCTCTTGAGACCAGACACACACAGCCCCGACCCCCGGGGCGCCTCAGAGGCCGGGGGTCAGCAGCTCCGACAGGAGCGCGCGCTCCTCGTCGTCCGTGAGCCCGGACGCGGGCTTGTCGGAGACGATCACGTCGCCGAGTGTCTCGCTCAGCGGACGCAGCAGGAGCCCGGCCGTCTTCGCCCGCTCATTGCTGTGGAGGTGGATGCCGATGTCTGCGGGATCGTCGAGCCAGATCGGCAGCGATCGCGGGCCCACCCAGCCGTGAACCTCCCGCGCCACCAACCAGTCGATCGGAGCAGCGACGGCGGCACCCTCATGTCCGGCGGCATCACGTGCAACGCGCAGGTGTTCTGCCAGCGTGACGACATCGCCGGTGGCGTTGAAGACGCCCACGAGGCCCGCACCCGCGGCACGCACGATCCATTCGGCGAGATCACGGACATCGATGACGGATGTCGGCTGGTCGGGTGCATCCGGGATGAGGACGGCCCCCGCTTCGTTGGACGGGTGCGCGAAGCGCCACGGCCAGTACGTCGAACGCCCCGATCCGTCCCCCGGCCCGCCGATGAGGGCCGGTCGAATCACCAGCGACCGCTCGTCACCGAATCCGCCGATCACCGCCTGTTCGCACGCCACCTTCGCGTGGCCGTACTCCTCGAGTGACGACATGGTGTCGGCGTCGAGCGGACTCAGCGTCGGCGCGTGCTCGTCCTGGCCGCCGGCATCGTGCGTGGCGTACACCGAACACGTCGACACGAACACGAACCGATCCGCCCTCGCCGCCAGCGCTGCCACCGCGGAACGCACCTGCCCCGGCTGGCGCGAGACATCGATCACGACGTCCCAGTGTTCCTGGGCCACCGCGGCGTACGCGCCGGGTTCGTCCCGATCCGCCCGCACCAGCCGTGCGCCGTCAACCACGTCGGCACCGCGGGCGAGGCAGGTCACCTCGTGCCCCGCGTCAAGCGCGGACCTCGTGATCTCCCGACCGAGCCAGGCTGTTCCACCGAGAAGAAGCATCCGCATGCGCTCATCTTCCCCCGCGGCCGTCGCCGCGTCAGCAGCGTTCACGCTCGGCGAAAGCGCAGCTCAGCCATCGCGCAACTCCCGCTTGAGGATCTTCCCGCTCTGGTTGCGCGGCAGGGCATCGATGAAGCGCACCGCCTTGGGAACCTTGAAGGATGCCAGTCGATCCTTCACGTGCGCAATGAGCTCGCGCTCGGTCACGGCCGCCTCGGGCTTCAGAACGACGCACGCGACGATCGCCTCGATCCAGCGCTCATCCGCGACGCCGATCACGGCGACCTCCGCCACGGCAGGATGGGTGTAGATCGCATCCTCCACTTCCCGGGAGGCCACCAGGATGCCGCCGGTGTTGATTGCGTCCTTGATCCGGTCGACCACCGTGAGGTAGCCCTCCTCGTCACGAACCACCAGATCACCCGAGTGGAACCAGCCGTCGCGGAACGCCTCGGCGGTCTCGTCCGGTTTGTCCCAGTACCCCAGCGCCAGCTGCGGCGATCGGTACAGCACCTCTCCGGGCTCGCCGTCGGGCACGTCGACACCGTTCTCGTCCACCACGCGGGTCTCCACGAACAGGATCGGACGCCCCGCCGATGCCGGTCGCCGCTCATGCTCCTCCGGGCGCAGCACGGTGGCCAGCGGACCGATCTCCGACTGCCCGAAGCAGTTGTAGAAGCCCAGATCGGGGTATCGCTCGCGCAGGCGGTTGAGCACGGTCACGGGCATGATCGAGGCGCCGTACTGCGCCTTCTTCAGCGATGAGAGATCCGCCGTGTCGAGGTCGGGATGATTCGCGAGGGGCACCCAGACCGTCGGCGCGAGGAAGAGCGATCCGATGCGCTCCTCCGCGACCGTCCGCAGGATCTGCGCGATGTCGGGCGCGGGCAGCAAGCGGACCGTGGCGCCGATCGCCAGGTACGGCAGCATGAACACGTGCATCGCGGCCGAGTGGTACAGCGGCATGCACACCAGTGGCGCGTCGTCCGGCTTCTGGTCGAGCGCCACGATCACCGACGAGTACTCGGCCACCAGGGCAGAGTGGGTGAGCATCGCGCCCTTGGGTTGCGACGTGGTGCCTGACGTGTACAGCAACTGGACCAGATCCTCGCCATCCACGTCCGTGGGAACGTCCGGGACGTCGCCCTCCGTGGCCGCGGCGAGGAACGATTCCTCGTCATCGCGCAGCGACCGTGCCTGCTCAACATGCGTCTGCGCACGCACCGCGTCGAAGTGCGCCCGCAGGTGTGGATCGACGAGCGCGGCCCGCGCTCCCGACTGCTCGATGAGGTACGCGAGCTCGGCGCCATGCAGCGCGTAGTTCACCGGCACGTGCACGAGGCCGGCGCGCGCGATGGCCAGGAACGCGATGACGTAGGCATCGGAGTTGGTGCCGTAGGTGACCACGCGATCGCCCGCGGTCAGTCCGCTCGCGCGCAGCAGGGCGGCACCGCGGGCGACGGCGTCGTCGAGCTCGCGATACGTCCACTCCCGCCCCTCGAAGCGGAGAGCCGTCACGGAGGGCGTGCGTGCGGCGCTTCGCCGCAGCACCCCGTCCACGGTGTTGGTGCGCCAGTGCTGGAGAGAGGACGTCGTCGTCATGCCCTCACGCTAGCCACCTTGGCGCGAGGACGCACGCGATCCACGCCGTTACGACAGCGTTCGCCGGGAGTAGCTGCCGCTCATCACCGGGGCGAGCCCGTCGCCGGATGCGGCCGTTGCGAGATGCAGATCGATGCGGTCGGCGCGGGCGATCAGCCCGAGCACCTGACGAACGCCCTCATGCTCCCGGTCGAGCACGAGCATGTCGTCCTGCCAGCCGGCCTCCCCCGGCTGGGCGGGCGTGGCACCATCGGAATCGAACCACCACAGCCCGCCGCCCGCGATCACGGCGTGTGCTGCCAGATCATGACCGCCGGCGCGGCGGACATAGTCGATCACGACACCACCAGGTCCGGGCGCGATCGAGAGGATCCCGCTCGCGGCTCCCGAGCCGTCGACGAACTCGTCGGTTCCCGTCCAGTCGCCGATGATCCGCTCATATCGTGCATCCACCATGCTCCGAGCCTACGTTCCTCTTCCTCGACTCAGGGGGTGGATGTCAGGCCGGGTGCTCCTCATACGCCACCGTGCGAAGCGTGACACGGCTCGGCACGGATTCGATGTGCGAGGTGTGGATGACGGCCCCGTCGCGATCCAGCGCCACCTTCTCGATCACGATGAGCGGCTCGTGCTCCGGTCGCTGCAGCCATTCCGCGGTCTGCGCCGTCGTGTAACCGAGACGCACCTCTCGGCGCACCTCTGCGAAATGCACCCCGTACTCCTCCCGAAGCACGCGGTACGTGGAGGTCTCATCAGAGATCCGATCCGCGAAGCCCGGATAGCGATCGAGCGAATACACGCTCCGATCGAGCGCCAGCGGCAGTCCGTCGATGCCGAACACCCGTTCCAGCACGAAGATCGGGGCGCCCGTGGCGATCCCCAGCGCCGTTGCCCGAGCCGGATCCGCCGTCGTGGTCACCGCGCGCATGATCGCGCGCGACTTCTCGCCGCTCTCGGAGATCTGGTCGGCGAATCCACCGATCGCCATCGTCCCGAGCACGTCGCTGCGCTTCGTGATGAAGGTGCCCGCACCCTGACGCCGACGCACGACGCCGAGCTCCTCGAGGTCGGAGACCGCGCGTCGTACGGTGATTCGGCTCACGCCGAAGCGCTCGCACAGTTCCGGTTCGGACGGAATGCGTCCGGTGTCGTCGTAGCGGCCGTCCTGGATCTCCTGCGCAAGTGCTGCGCGGACCTGTTCGTGCAACGACGCCGTCGATCCGATCACCACGGCGACCCCTCCCCTACGACGCGCTGCGCGCTTCCCGCCGACCCACGGGATGACGCTTCACGAGCTGCACTCGCGCGTCCTCTCCTGCTTCGACAGGATATCCGAAGGCTCCGCGCAGGGTGCAGGCGAGAGCACCGGTTGTGGCGGCGATGTCCAGGCACGCGTCGAGCTCTGCGCCGGCGGCGGTCGCCGCAAGGAATCCCGTGATGAACGCGTCCCCCGCGCCGAGTGCATCGACGGCGGCGACCGGCTTGACGCCCACCGCGGTACGGCGTCCGCGCTCATAGGCCATCGCGCCCTGAGCGCCCCGCGTGATCACCACGCTTCCCATGCCGCTCGCCAGCGCGAACTCGGCGAGATCGTCACGCTCGGCGTCGGAGAGGGCTCCCCCGGAGAAGAAGCCGACCTCCACATGCGCCGCCGATGCCGCGACGTCGTCACGTCGCGCATCGTCGGAGTAGTCGTACGAGATACGGGTGCCGCGCTCCGCGATGCCCGCCAACTCTCGATCGATCGCCGAGTACACGGAGGTGTGCATCCGCGCGAACTGGCCGATGTAGTCGTGGTCCTGCTCGGTGATGCGAAGTCGCAGTTCATGCTGCACACCTCCGCGGTTGGAGCCGACGAAGCGCCGGTCACCATCGTCATCGAGGGCGACGAAGGCCATCCCGTTCCAGCCGTGCGCGGTGCGCGCCTGCCGCCGGTCGACTCCGATCTCATCGAGCACGCCCCGGAGGTGGTCCGCGAACCGGTCGTCCCCCAGGATCCCGATGAACCCGGCGTCGCCGCCGAAGAACAGTCGAGAGTAGGCGGCCACGTTGAGCGCGTTGCCTCCGGGATAGGCCAGGTCCTCGTGCAGGTAGCAGTCCAGCACGTTGTCGCCGATGCCGACGAGCGACGGTGCCGGCACGGCGCTCAGCAGTTCGCGCAGCTGTTCAGACGAGTACATCGATTCCGTTCCTATCCCTTGACGCTTCCGGCCGCGATCCCGGCGACGAAATACCGCTGGAGCAGAAGGAAGACGATGATGATCGGCAGTGCCGCGATCACGAGACCCGCCAGCAGCACACCCCACTCCGTGGAGAGGGCATCGCGGAACGACATCAGCCCCGCCGGGATCGTGCGGCTGGAATCCGAGTTCACGAACACGACGGCGAAGAGGAACTCGTTCCATGCGAAGTAGGCCGTGAGCACTCCCGCCGTGACGAGGATCGACCGGCTGAGTGGCAGATACACGTGGCGGAAGACGCCCAGCGAGCGGCAGCCGTCGATGGTCGCCGCATCCACGAGCTCCAGCGGAATCGCCAGGAACACCGATCGGATCAGCAGGATCGCCATCGGCAGTCGGAAGGCGACGTACGGCAGGATCATCGCCCACAGCGTATCGAGCAGACCGAGCGCATCGAGCATCTGGTACAGCGGAATGAGACTCACCTGCGGCGCGACGACCAGGCCGCCCATCGCGAGCAGGAGGACGACGTTCGCCACCCGGTTGGCCATGCGCACCATGCCGTACGCGCACAGTGCGGCGAGGAGAACGGTCGCGACCGTCGTGACGACCGTGACCACGAGGGAGTTCACGAAGTAGCCGGAGATACCCTTCTCCCACGCCTGCGCGTAGTTCTGCACCAGCCAGGTCTGCGGCAGTCCCCAGGGGTCGCCGTAGATCTCGGCGGAGGTCTTGAAGGAGGAGATCACCATCCAGATGAGTGGATAGGCGATGACGATCGCGTAGATGGCCAGGAGCACATAGACCGGACTGTTCCACACGTGCTCCCGCGTGCGCTTCGGCTTGTCGTGGATCGTCGAGATGGTCGTCGTCGACATGGCTCAGTCCTTTCCCGTGCGAAACGAGATCATCTGCACGAGCGACAGGATCAGCGTGATGAGGAAGATGAGGGTGGCGATCGCGGAGGCGTAGCCCATCTGGTTCTGGAAGAACCCCTGGTTGTACATGTAGGTGGCCAGCACCTGCGTGGTGTTGCCGGGGCCCCCTCCGGTGAGGATGAACGGTTCGTTGAAGACCGTGAACGCCCCGGAGACGGTGAGGATCATCGCGACGAAGATCATCTCTTTCGCCTGCGGCACCGTGATGCTGAAGAACTGGCGGATGCGCCCCGCGCCATCGAGCGCGGCGGCCTCGTAGTAGTCGGTGGGGATCTGCTGCAGCGTGACGATGTAGAGCATGCAGATGTAGCCGATGCTCTGCCACTGAGACACTGCGATCACCGCGCCCATCGCCGTATCGACGTCGGCGAGCCAGGCGGTCTGGAATCCGCTGAGCCCGACGAGGTCGAGGAAGGCGTTGAGCAGTCCCCCGCGTGAGCTGTAGATGAAGCTGAACATCAGGGCGATCACCGTGATCGAGATCACTGCGGGCATGAAGTAGACGCTGCGCAGAAAGGTCGCCATCCGCGACCCGAGCAGATGCGTGAGCCATGCCGCGAGCACGAGGCCGCCGCCCACCTGGCAGATGACCGAGACGACGGCGTAGATCACGTTGTTCAGCAGCGCCGTGTGGACGATCGGGTCGGTGATCAAGCGGGCGAGATTGTCGAATCCGACGGGGGTCATGCCGCCGGATCCCGCCCGGAAGGAGAAGAAGCTGTAGACGAGGTTCGCCAGCAGGGGGTAGTAGACGAAGAGTGCGATGAGGATGAGGGCGGGAAGCACATACAGCCAGCTCCCGAGTGCGCGGACGCGAGGTGTCATCGTCGATTCCTGTTTTCGTGTGGGGCTTCACCGACGGGGCGAAGCGGATATCCGGGCGGGCCGCCGACGACAGGAGGGACGCCGGCGGCCCGATGGGTCAGGAGGCGTCGCGGACGCGCTTCGCCGTCTCCTGCACCTTCTCCATGACGCCCTCGGGCGTCTGCTGTCCACCGAGCATCAGCTGTGTCTCGGTGAGATAGGTCGACACGATCTGCGGGTCGTAGGCGTTATCCAGCCAGGCCGTCATCTCGCTCGCGTCGAGGATCTGCTGAGCCAGCTCCTTCGTGGTGTCGGAGACCTCCGACTCCTCGACTGCGCCCTGCACGGCACTCAGTTCACCGGTGCTCTCGGTGTAGGCGATGCCGTTCGCCTTGCTCAGCATGAACTTCAGGAATCGCTTCGCCTCCTCCGGGTGCTTCGTGTTCTTCGAGATCGCGAAGCCCTCGGGGGCGCCCGTCAACTGGTTTGGGTCGCCCTTGCCACCGGCGACGGCGGGGAAGTTGAACACCGAGTAGTCGAACTTCACATCCTTGAAGTAGCCGATCTCCGCGCTCTGCGCGTAGAACAGCGGCGCTCCCTCACCCGACATCCAGGCGTTGCGAGCCATCTCGTGGTCGATCGCCAGGAAGTCCGTGTTGACGTGCTTCGAGAGCTCGGCAAGACGTTCGAGCGCCGTCACGTAGCCGGGATCGGTGAACTCGCCCTTCGCCGGATCCTGGTCGGCGACGAACACCGCGGGATCCACGACACGCTGGTTGAGCGTGCCGAGGTAGTGCGCGATGGTCCAGGTGTCCACGGCGCCGAACTCGATCGCGTGCGTGCCGGTCTTCTGCTCGATGGCGTCGAGCACACCGAGGAACTCGTCCCAGGTCTGCGGAACAGCGAGGCCGTACTCGTCGAAGATCTCCGTGTTGTAGTAGAAGACCTTCGAGTGCATGCCGACCGGCAGGCCGTACTGGGCATCGCCGATCGCGAACGGCGGCAGCTGGCTCTCATAGAAACTGTCGCGGAACTCGGTGTCCTCGGCCAGCCAGGGACCGAGATCCATCAGCGCGTCGCCCTTCACGAGTTCGGCGATGAACGAGCCGCTCCAGGTGAACATGACGTCCGGCGCGTTCGCGGATCCGGCGACGACCTTGATCTTGTCCTTGTAGTTGTCGTTGAGGACGCTCTCGGTCTTGATGGTGATGTCAGGGTTCTCGGCTTCAAACTCCTTCACCAAGTTGTCGAAGTACGTCTTCTTCGGCTCGTTCGGCCAGCGGTGGAAGAAGTTCAGCTCCACCTGTCCGTCCGTGCTGCCACCAGAGCTGTCGCCTCCGGAGCAGGCCGCGAGCGGCAGGGCGAGCGCGGCGACCGCGAGGGCGGCCGTCGCGATCCGGGTCTTGATACGCATCGTTGCGTGCCTTTCTTCTCAGTACTCCATGCGCCACATGTATCGACGAACGCTCAGGGGGTGGCCACGGTGGTCGGCCAGAGCGTCGGCGTACGTGCGGAGCACGATGTTGAACAGGATGTGAGCGAAGTCACCACGGATGCTCTCCGCGATGTCGTCGAGACCGAAGTCCTTCGCATCGATGACGAGGACCTTCTCCGAGTGGGCGGTGGCGAAGTCGATCGCGCGCTGCTCCACTGCACGTGTGGCGTCGAGGCCGAGGAGGGCGATGAACGGCACGTCCACATCGGTGACCTCGAACGGCCCGTGGAAGTACTCACCCGCGTGGATGCACGCGGAGTGGACCCACTGCATCTCCTGCAGCAGGCAGATCGCGAAGGAGTAGGCGCTGCCGTAGTTGGAGCCCGAGGCCATCGTGTAGATGAGCTCCTCGCGACGGTTGGCGAACGCCCACTCGTCCGCCTTGTCCGCATAGGCCGCGCGGAGGGCGGGCGCGCGCTCCGCCAGGCTCGCGACCGCCGTGTCGGTGTCCGCCGAGAGCGACGTACCGTCCCGGTCGTCGACGATACCGGCGGCCAGGCGCAGCAGCAGGGTGGGCCCGATGTGCGCCTCGCTCTTGCCCTCGCCGTGCTGATACGCGATGACGTACTCCGACTCCGTGGCGAGAGGAGACGACGGATCGAACGTGTACGCGATCGTCAGCGCGCCGCGCTCACGGGCGTGCTTGGCCGCGGCCACGGTCTCGGGAGTGGTGCCGGAGTGCGAGCAGAGGATCACGACGGTGTCGGCGTCGATGCGCGAGGAGTTTCGCGACGTGAACTCGGCGGCGTTGATCGCCTGCGATTCGAAAGCAGCCGCGCGGGTGTCGAGGAAGTACTCGATCGGCATCATGTTGGCGTATGAGCCGCCGCAGGCGGTGAGGATGACGCGGGCGATGCCCGTACGCGCCGCGACAGCCGCGCGGGCTGCGCTGAGCTGCTGCTCGATCGTCTCGGTGTCAACGAAGGTGGCGGTGGAAGTCAAGAGTGACCCTTTCTCCAGTGAAATTCGTCATGACACGTTCTATAACGTCTCATGACGACTCAACGTACAGAGCAACGCTCGCGCTGTCACGAGATTTCTCTGTCGAGAATGGTCACGATTGAGTAACGGCCCTCGAAGCCGGCGGTGACGGGCGTCAGTGACCGGTCAGGAACACCCGAGCAGAACCTCGCGTGCGGCGGCACGATCATCGGCGGGCAGAGCGAGGCCATAATCAGCCACGACCTGGATGAAACGCGCGGTGTACTTGCAGTGATAGGAAGGGTCCGGCGGGAGCCAGCGGCCGGGGCCCGAGGCTGCCTTCGCCTGATTGGCTGCGCCGTTCACGGCCTGCAGATTGGCGGGATCATTCGCGAGCTCAAGACGACGCTCGGGGGTCCAGCTATCGGCTCCCTGTCGCCACGCCCACGCCAGCGGGACGATGTGATCGATCTGCACCCGCTCACTCGTCCCCTGCCCCCGGACGAAGTCGATGCGCTCACCGGTGTAGGCGTCAGTGAGCACGCCGGCGAGCACGACGCACTCGCGGGTTCCAGGCTTCGCGATCACCTCGTCCAGGTCCCGTCGGAGCACGTCGTTGCGGGTGTCGCAGCCGTTGTGGTCGATATCGGCCCATCGCTGACCGAAGGCGTCGCGGTTGTATGGCTGGCCGGTCGTGACGGCGGGATCCGTGGGAATCGCGTCGAGCACCGCGAGCGCCGCGGATGGTGCGGGTGGCGCGGGTGGGGCG